>PXDP01000453.1 GCA_003565035.1 PVC group bacterium
CGCCTGCCGCCGGGCACGCTGGGGCCGGTGCTGATGCGCACCGCCTGTCATGTTGCGGCTTTCGTCACGCTGCTGGCGGCGCTGGTGCATCTG
Organism: PVC group bacterium; assembly: GCA_003565035.1. GTDB lineage: Bacteria > Verrucomicrobiota > Kiritimatiellia > SS1-B-03-39 > UBA6053 > PXAS01. The sequence continues at coordinate 94 of PXDP01000453.1, forward strand.
CCGCTGGCCGAGACCATGGCCATCGTCTTCGTCCAGCCCTTCCTGATGCTGCTGATCGCCTGGGCCTTCATGGGCGAGACGGTCGGGCCGCGGCGGCTGATGGCCTGCATCGCCGGCTTCGGCGGAACGCTGATGGTGATCCAGCCCAGCTTTGCCCAGGCCGGCTGGGTGGTGGTGCTGCCGCTGCTGACCGCGGTGGGCTTCACCGGCTTCATGCTGTTCACCCGACAGATCGCCAAACGCTGCGACGCGCTGGCGCTGCAGGCCACCAGCGGGCTGATCGCCCTGCCGATGCTGCTGCCCTTCCTGGTCGCCGGCCCGCTGCTGGGGCTTCCGGCGCTGGCGATGGAGAGTCCGTACGGGCTGGAGCGGATTGACGCGGCCTTCGATGTGGGGGAATTTCTTAAAGTGCTGAAGCGTTCCGACGAGGTGGTGGTGTGGGTGCCGGCGCCGTTTGCGCGCGGTCCACATGAAGGACCTGAAGAAAAGGTTCGACGTTTGGATGCAATTGATTATTACATCACCGGCCCGATTCGGGCTGTATTGGAGACGGAACTGCCGGGGCGCATGCTTTTGCTGGCCGCGGGGATTCGTCATCACGGGCAACCCGAGAAGGGCCGTGCGCCGTTTGTGTTGTGGGGGGAGGGCCTCCCCGCAGACAGCGCAGAAGCCTGGTCGGAGCGCGAAGGCCTTCGCGGCGACCTCGGTTCGCCCAAATTTTCAACTCTTTTAGACGTGCTGAGGACCTGAATGAAATCCCTGCTTGTACAAAAATTTGGTGGCAGTTCGGTTGCGGATGCGGAATGCATGCGCCGGGTGGCCAATCGTATCCGTCAGGATAAAGATGACGGCAATGACATCGTGGTGGTGGTGAGCGCGATGGGCAAGACGACGGACCGGCTGATTGCGCTGGCGCGTGAGGTGCATGCGGATCCCGACGACCGCGAATACGATCAGTTGCTGGCGACCGGGGAGCAGATTTCGATCAGTATTCTGGCGATGGCGCTGCATCATCTGGGGGTGGAGGCGGTTTCGATGACGGGGCCGCAGGCGGGTATTCGTACGGACGGGAGCCATACGCGCGCGAAAATCACGGGCATTGATCCGGTGCGGGTGCGTGAGAATCTGGACCGGGGCCGGGTGGTGATTGTCGCCGGGTTTCAGGGGCTTAATCCGATTGCGGACGTGGCGACCCTGGGGCGTGGCGGCTCGGATTTGACGGCGGTGGCCATGGCGGCGGCGCTGAAAGCGGACCGGTGTCAGATTTTCACGGACGTGGACGGGGTGTATACCGCGGACCCGCGGGTGGTTCCTTCGGCGCGGAAACTTGAGGTGATCGCGTTTGACGAGATGCTGGAGCTGGCATCGCTGGGCGCGAAGGTTTTGCAGTCCCGTTCGGTGGAATTCGCCAAAAAGCATGGCGTGGAGTTGGAAGTGTTGACCAGTTTTGAACGTAAACCCGGAACCCTTGTGAAGGAGGCCTCCGATATGGAAGATGTACTCGTGCGCGGCGTGGCCGCAGATAAAAATCAGGCAAAAGTGACGCTCCGCGGGGTCAAAGATACTCCAGGCGTGGCGGCGCATCTGTTCAAAGCGGTCGCGGAAGCGGGCGTGAATGTGGATGTGATCGTGCAGAATATCTCCGAAGAAGGGGAGACGGATATCTCCTTCACAGTGCCGCGGGATGATCTGAATGATGTCCGCAAGTGTCTGCAGTCGATTGAGAATGTGGAATTCCGTGAAGACCTGTATGACGATACGATTGCCAAAGTGACGCTGGTCGGCGTGGGCATGCGTTCGCACACAGGGGTGGCTTCGAGCATGTTTGAGGCGCTGGCGGAACGGAATATCAATATCCAGATGATTTCGACCTCGGAAATCCGGGTGTCGGTGGTGATCGACGAGGAGTCGGCCAACATTGCCTGTCAGGCGCTGCACACCGCGTTTGGTCTGGATCAAGCCCCGGATTCCTGATGTCCGCTTCTAAAATCTGCCTGTATGACACGACCCTGCGAGACGGTGCTCAGGGAAAAGGGATTTCGTTTTCGCCGGGTGGCAAGCTTAAGGTGGCCAAAGCCCTGGACGCGTTCGGAATTGATCTGATTGAGGGCGGCTACGCGGCGAGTAATCCCAAAGATGTGGCGTTTTTTACGGATGTGAAAGCGCTGGAGCTGAAACATGCGCGGATTGCCGCGTTTGGCTCGACCCGCCGGGCTAAAATTTCGCCCGCTGCGGATGCGGGCTGTACCGCTCTGCTGGCGGCGGACACGCCGGTGTGCACGATTTTCGGGAAATCATGGACGCTGCATGTGACCGATGTGTTGCGGACCACGCTGGAGGAGAATCTGGCCATGATTGGCGAGACGGTGGATTTCCTGCGTCAGCACGACCGTGAAGTGGTGTATGACGCGGAGCATTTTTTTGACGGCTATAAAGTGAATCCCGATTACGCGCTGCGGACGCTGGTGGCGGCCCGCGATGCCGGGGCCTCTGTGCTGGTACTCTGCGACACCAACGGCGGCACGTTGCCGCACGAGGTGCATGAGATCACCCGGACGGTTCAGGATGCCCTCAGGCATCCGCTTGGCATTCACGCGCATAATGACGGCGGATGCGGGGTGGCCAACAGTCTGGAGGCCGTCCGGGCCGGGGCGGTGCATTTGCAGGGCACCGTCAACGGCTATGGCGAGCGCTGCGGCAATGCGGATCTGATTCCGCTGATCGCAAATCTTCGCCTGAAACTCGGAGCGGACTTCGCAGCCGAGGTTCCGATGGCAAAACTGACAGAGCTGTCGCAGACGATCGACGAGCTGGCGAATCAGCGGCCGAATCCCAAAGCGCCGTATGTGGGCGACCACGCCTTCGCACACAAAGCGGGCATGCATGTGGACGGGGTCCGTAAAGTGGCGCACAGTTTTGAGCATGTTCCTCCGGAGTCGGTGGGTAACGGACGGCATGTGCTGATCTCAGAGTTGGCCGGGGGCAGCAATGTGCTGCTGAAGATCCTGGAGATGGGGCTGAATGTGGACAAGAGTTCTCCGGAGGTGAAGCAGGTGCTGCGCGAACTGGAGCGGCTGGAAAAGGAAGGTTATGAGTTTGAAGGTGCCGATGCCTCGTTCCATATGCTGGTGCAGAAGGTCCTGAAATCGCATCAGTCCTTCTTCGAACCCGAGGGCTACCGGATCATTAATGAACACCGGGTGAAAGAGGGGGAGGCGGTTGCCGAGGCTTCGGTAAAAATTTCCGTGGGTGAAGAGACGGAATACACGGTGGCGGAGGGGGACGGTCCGGTGGATGCGCTGGACAAGGCCTTGCGGAAGGCGCTGGCCAGGTTTTTTCCGTCGATTGCCACGGTGCGCCTGACCGATTACCGGGTGCGGATTCTCGATCCCGAGCAGTCCACCCGTGCCAAAACCCGGGTGCTGATTGAGTCCACCGACGGACAGCGCACCTGGAACACGGTGGGGGTTTCCGAGAACCTCATCGAAGCCTCCTGGGAAGCTCTCGTGGAGAGCGTGGAGTACAAACTGTTTCTGGACGAATCCAATGCTACGGACACGAGTGCGGTTTAAACCACGGATGGACACGGATGAACACGGATGCTTGCTGGAACCACGTATGTTGAATTTTTAAACAGGAGCGATGAAGGTTTATGGAGTTTGATAAAGGAAATTTAAGAATGGGGATGAACGGAGATAAACTCCTGTTGAAGGATGAAACCCATGCGATTTTGGGTGCGGCTATGGAAGTCTTGAATGATCTTGGTCATGGTTTTCATGAGAAGCCCTATGAAAACTCACTGGTCATTGAGTTTGGTATTCTGGGGATTCCTTACTCGCAACAGAGCCGTTTTGATGTTTCATACAAGGGGTACAAAGTTGGAGAGTATATTCCTGATTTGATTGTTCATCATGAGATCATTGTGGACTCCAAAGTGATTGAAGCCATCACCGACCGGGAAATCGGGCAGATGATGAATTATTTAAAAGTCACGGGCTGCAAAGTTGGTCTCATCATAAATTTCAAACACGCCAAACTCGAATGGAAACGAGTGGTGCTCTAAGAAGCAACACGAATATGAAGAAGATCTACCCACAGATGGACACGGATGAACACGGATGGTGTCCATCCGTGGTTCCTTCTTCTCACCCTTGCCTCACAGATCCGTGTGAATCCGTGTCCATCCGTGGTTGAAAATACAGTTTATTCGCCGTATGCCTTCCCTAAAAAAATTGCGGTGAATTGGATCAGTGTCCATCCGTGTTCATCCGTGGTTCCCCCTCAGCTCCTTTTTTAAACTTAAAAACCCTAAATCTGAAATCCGTTATGGAAAAAAATTACGACCCGAATCTTGTTGAAGAAAAATGGTATGCGCGCTGGGAGGAGGCGGGCTGTTTTGCTGCCGATCCGAAGGCGGACGGCGAGCCGTACTGCATTGTGATTCCGCCGCCGAATGTGACGGGACGTCTGCACATTGGCCATGCGCTGAATAACTCGATTCAGGATATTCTGATTCGCTGGAAGCGGATGCAGGGGTTTAATGCGGTCTGGGTTCCGGGAACCGATCATGCGGGCATTGCCACGCAGAGTGTGGTGGAACGGGAGTTGCGGGCCCAGGGGCAGACCCGCCGCGATATGGGGCGCGAGGCGTTTGTAAAGCGGGTGTGGGAGTGGAAAGAGGAGTACGGCGGCACCATTATTCGTCAGTTGCGTAAAATGGGCTGTTCCTGCGACTGGAGCCGTGAGCGGTTCACGATGGACGAGGGGTTGAGTGATGCGGTGAAGGAAGTGTTTATCCGTCTGTACGAACAGGGGCTGATTTATCAGGGAGATTACATCATCAACTGGTCCCCGGCTCTGCAGACGGCGTTGTCGGACGATGAGGTTGAGCACGAAGAAGTGCAGGGGAAGCTGTACCATCTCCGGTATCCGGTGGAAGGCGGTGAAGAGGGGGAGCATATCATCGTGGCGACCACACGGCCGGAAACCCTGATGGGCGACGTGGCGGTGGCCATCCATCCGAAAGATGAGCGGTATAAGGACTTGCAGCACAAAAAGATCATCCTTCCGGTCATTGGCCGGGAATTAGCGGTGATTGAGGACGATTTTGTGGACCCGGCCTTCGGGACGGGGGTGGTGAAAGTGACCCCCGCGCACGATCCGAACGATTTTGAGATGGGGCTGCGGCATCAGTTGGTGCCCATCAATGTGATGAATCCGGATGGAACCATGAACGAGGAGGCGGGTCCGTATGCGGGCATGGACCGGTTTGAGTGCCGGAAACAGATTCTGAAAGATTTGGAGGCGCAGGGGCTGCTGGAGAAAATCGAGGAGCATGTGCACAAGGTGGGACACTGCTACCGGAGCAAATGTGTGATTGAACCTCGCCTTTCGCGGCAGTGGTTCGTGAAAATGGAGCCGCTGGCCCGCAAGGCGGTGCAGGCGGTGAAAGATGGGGACCTCAATTTTGTGCCGGAGCGCTGGAACAAGGTGTATTTGAACTGGCTGGACAACATTCGCGACTGGTGCATTTCTCGTCAGTTGTGGTGGGGGCACCGGATTCCAATTTACTATTGCGACAGCACCGGCGAGGTGTGGGCCTCGCGGGAGACCCCCACGCAATCCCCGTCCGGTGCCACGGATATCCGGCAGGACGAGGACGTGCTCGACACCTGGTTTTCTTCCTGGCTCTGGCCCTTCAGTGTGCACGGCTGGCCGGAACAGACGCCTTCTCTTGAAAAATGGTATCCGAGTTCCACGCTGGCGACGGCCCCGGACATTATTTTCTTCTGGGTGGCCCGCATGGTGATGGCCGGGTATGCGTTTATGGACGATGTGCCGTTCAAGACCGTCTATTTGCACGGGGTGGTGCGCGACAAAGAAGGCCGCAAGCAAAGCAAAAGTCTTGGGAACTCGATTGATCCGCTGCATGTGATCCAGGAGTACAGTGCCGACGCGCTGCGCTTCAGCCTGATCACTCTCAACGCCACCGGGCAGGATGTGCGGATTGGCGAGAACGATTTTGAGATGGGCCGGAACTACAGCACCAAGATTTGGAATGCAGCCCGTTTTCTGGAGATGCAGGGCGCGTCCACCGGCGAAATCGATCCGGCATTGCTCAGCAGTGATGACCGGCATTTGCTGCTGCGGCTCAATCAGACGGTTCAATTGGCCACCGAACATCTGGACCGATACCGCTTCAATGATTATTCCCATACGCTGTACAGTTTCATCTGGGGAGATTACTGCGACTGGTATGTGGAATACGCCAAAGGTCCGTTGAACAGTGGCGATGCGGCCCGCAAGGCCCATACGCTGGCGGTGATGCATCACACCTTCCGGACGGCGCTGACGCTGCTGCATCCGCTGATGCCCTTTATCACCGAGGAGTTGTGGGAAGCCATGGGGTATCGCGGGGAAGGAGCTTTCCTGATGAAATCGGACTGGCCGCAAGCCCTCGGTGAAGACCGCTGCCGGGCCTGGGGGCTGGAGGATACGATTCTGGAGTTTGTGGATGCCAAGCGGGATCTGATCCGGGCGGCCCGGCAGTTGCGCGCGGACTACAACCTCAAGCCCAGCCAGGAAATTGAGTATATCGTCCGGCCCGAAGATGGCGGTATGACTGCGGCACTGGAGGCGGAAATCGACTCATTGAACCAGTTTGTCCGCGGGCAGGTCCGCCTGGAGCCGTCCTATCAGCCGCAGGGGGCCACGCCCGGGCTGGTGAGCAAAGCGGGCATGGTGTTCATGCCTGCCGACGGACTCATCGATGTGGAGGCGGAACTGGAACGAATTGGCAAACAGCTCAAAGAGGTTGAAGGGCATATTGCCCGCGGTCACGCCCGCCTCAGCAACGATGCTTTTGTGAATAAAGCTCCGCCGCACGTGGTGGCGCAGATTCAGGAGCAGCAGGACGGACTCATCGAGAAAGCTGAAAAGCTGCGGGCGCTTCTGAACAGTTTGAGCGGTTCTAAAGCGTAAATCCCTCTTTTGCGGCGGCCTCTTTGAGCCGTTGATCTGAAGAGAGACTGCTCCACAAAAAGAGTAACCAGTGCAGATGAATCCCAGTAGTTCAGCATGACTCCCTTTCTTCGAGTATCCATTTTGCCACATCGAGCGAACGGGACAATTTCAGGGGAGGGGGTAATGGGACCTGTTTTGCCGAAGCATCGCGATCGACGATTCCCAATTGTTGAAGCTGGGTGAGTCGGTCAGCGCCGGCACTCGCTTCAGTGAGGTAAGGGGATAGTTTTGCAACCGGTTTGTCCCGATCCAGCACCAGCACACTCTCCCCTTCGCGCACACAAGAGAGGACTTCGCTTAGATGATTTCGCAGGTAGGATATATTGGACGTTTTCATGTGCAC
>PXDP01000049.1 GCA_003565035.1 PVC group bacterium
CCCCGCCGGAAATCGCAGCCCGACACCAACCCCAATAAAATCAGCGCAAAAATCCCGGCATAGTTTTGCTGTTCTTGTAAGTGATTCACGAAAGGCCTCCAATCCACAGTAACATCAACATGAATAAATAGTACAGGACTCCTTTCTACAGAGCAATGCTGATTTTAACATTTTACTAAACGTTTTGACGGTATACAGCCCGTATACGATTCACACATCCCCCTTGAATCCCATGTCAACGAGTCCCATGTCAACCTCACATCCGCCTTCCTCCACAGAATACACCGCATTTTTCAAACACCGCCTGCGGGAAATTCTCACCGAACCCTCGGAACTCGTCTGGGTCTCTTCACGCGTGCCTTGGGAGGCGCTCCTGCCCGCCTATTCGCTGGGAATTTTCCCCTGGCCCGGGGATGATCCCGACCTCTTCCCCTGGGTCTGCCCCCTTGAGCGCGGGGTCCTCCCCTTTGACAGGCTTCACGTTGGCAAAAGCACCCGCAGACAGCTCGCCAAATCCGGCTACCGCGTCACCCTCAACACCGCGTTCGAGGACGTCATCCGCGCCTGCGCCGAAGCCCCGGGACGGGAGACCTGGATTCACCCGAAAATGATCCGGGCCTACACACAGGCTTACCGACTGGGCTTCGCCCACAGCGTCGAAGTCTGGGACACACAAAACCAACTCATCGGCGGTCTCTACGGGATCGACACCGGAACCGTCTTCTCCGGAGAATCCATGTTTCACCGCCGGCCCAACGCGGGAAAAGCCGCGATCCTTCACCTTGTCGAACACCTCCGGACCCGCGGACACACCCTCCTCGACATCCAGCAGCTTACCCCGCACCTCGCCGCCCTCGGCGCGGAGGAATGGTCACGCGAAACCTACCTCCGCTTTCTCCTCTCTCAAGCCTGACCCCAGTTCCCGGTTGCGTAATGCCGGGTTTACGCGTATAAACCCCGCCATGCTTCCCCATCAACACCCCGCGTTCACCTTTGTCCGCCATCAGTCTCTTCCCCTTCAGAACGCCGACGGCTTTTTATACGAACATGCCTCGGGCGCTAAAGTGCTGTCTCTGATCAGCCCGGACGAAAACAAAGTCTTCGGCATCACCTTCCGCACCCCGCGCGCCGATCACACCGGCCTTCCCCACATCCTTGAACACTCCGTACTTTGCGGCAGCGACAAATTCCCCGTCAAAGAACCGTTCAAAGAACTCCTGAAAACCTCGCTGCAAACCTATCTCAACGCGTTCACCTACCCGGACCGCACCTGCTACCCTGTGGCAAGCTGCAACGACACGGATTTTAAACATCTGATGGATGTCTATCTGGATGCAGTCTTTTTTCCACGCCTGACTCCCGCCGTCCTGGGTCAGGAAGGCTGGCGCCTTCAAAAGGGCTCCCGTGGCGGATACGAATTTCAGGGAGTCGTCTATAACGAAATGAAAGGCGTTTACGCCAGCGCCGACAGCCGCTGGGAAGACCTCAGTCAGCAGGCCCTCTTTCCCGACTCACTCTACCGCTTCGACTACGGCGGCGCTCCCGCCCATATTCCGGAACTGACCTTTGAGGATTTCCAGCAATTCCACCGCGATCACTATCATCCGGCCAACGCCTTTGTGTACTTCTACGGCGACGATGATCCCCTGGAGCGCCTCAACCGTCTTGACGCCGTCCTCTCCCGCGTCGCCCCCGGGCCCGTCCCCCCGCCCGTGTCTCTCCAGCCCGCATGGGACCACACCCGCCGCCTGGAAGGCGGCTACCCCGCCGGCGAACATGACGATGAAGGCATATTCGCCTCTCTGCACTGGCTCCTTCCCGGCACCTGCCTCGACCTCGATGAACTCCTCCTGGCCAACATGGTCAATTATCTTCTCACACGCAACCCGGCCAGTCCCCTCCGGCTCGCCCTCCTGGAAAGCGGGCTCGGCGAGGATCTGCTCGGCGGTGCCGTCAACACCCACCTCCTCCAGCCCACCGTCGCCTACGGTCTCCGCGGCGTTGAGCCCGGACAGGAAGAGGCCGTGATCACCCTCCTGCTGCAAAGCCTCGAAACCATCACCCGCGAAGGCTTCCGCACCGACCTCATCGAAGGCGCCTTCAACAGCACCGAATTCTATTTCCGCGAACAAAACACCGGCGGCACCCCCAAAGGTCTCGTCACCATGCTCCAGACCCTCAACGTCTGGATTAACGGCGGAGATCCCCTTGAAGCGCTGGCCATGCAGACCCGCATCCAGGCCCTTCGCGAACGCTGGCAGCGCGAGCCGGACCTCTTCACAGCGTGGATGCAAACCCATCTGTTGCAAAATACCTCCCGCGCGGTGGTCATTGCCCGGCCCGATCCCGCACTCGAAGCCCGGGAACTCGCCGATGAAGCCACCCGCATCGCCTCCTTCACCACCGAATTTGCCCGCAAGCCCGAAGCCGAAAGCCGCAATCAGCAGCTCGTCGATGCCGTGGAGCGCTTTCAGTCCGATCCGGACAGCCCGGAAGCCATTGCCACCCTTCCCCGCCTCCGCCTCCGGGATGTCAATGCCTTCACCCCCGACCCGCCCCTGGAAACCCACACCGTCGCCGATGTTCCCGTTCTCGCCCACACCCTGGACACAGCCGGCATTCTTTATCTGGACCTCCTTTTCGATGTCCGCGACCTGGATCCACGCGACCTGCCTCTTCTTTCCCTCTACAGCCGCTGCCTCACCGAACTCGGCACCCGCAGGCTGGACCATATCCGCTTCAACGAACAGCTCTCCTGTCACACCGGCGGGCTCTCGGCCCAGATCGAAACCTCCGAAACCCTCAAACCCGGAGGAATGATTGCCGAACTGACGCTGCGCATCAAAACCCTCCACGAAAAAATCCCGACCACGTTTTCGCTCCTTCAGCAAATGCTCTGCGAGCCACTCCTGGGGCCTCCGGAACGGGTGCATCAACTCCTGCTCGAAGAAAAAGCCAACGAGGAATCCAATCTCATTCACAGCGGAAGCCGCGTGATCAGCCTCCGCCTGCTCGCCGCCTTCTCCCCCGCCGAACGCGCCAGCGAGGAAATGGGAGGCCTCTGCTATCTCGAAGCCCTCCGGAATTGGGAAAATGATCCAATCGAAGCTCTGACCGACCGCCTGCAGCATCTCCACCGCAGCATGATCCGCTCCGCCGCTCTGAAAATTCACCTTGGAGGAGACAGCGAAGGCATCCATCTGGCCCTGAACGAACTTCCAGCCTTTCTGAAGACCCTGCCCCGGGGCGAGGCCCCCGGATCCTGCGACTGGACGCCCCTCAGCAATGTAACCCGTGAAGGGCTTGTGATCCCCTCCGCCGTCAATTTCGTCGGCCTGGCCACCCGCCTTCGCCCCGGCGAAGGACTGCCGCACGCCTCGGTCCGCGTCGCCACCCGCCTGCTCCGCAACGACTACCTCTGGGATCACATCCGCGTCCGCGGCGGCGCCTACGGTGCCTCGTGCAGTTTCGACCGCATCAGTCGCGTCTTTTCCTTCACCAGCTATCGCGATCCCAACGTCGAACGCAGCCTCGAAACCTACCGGAAATCCGCCCGGTGGCTCGCCGACCTCAATATCGGCGAAAGCGATCTTGAGCAGGCCGTCATCGGAACGCTCGGCACACTCAGCCGCCCCCATCATCCGGCACAGCGGAGCTACACCGCCATGATCCGGCATCTGATCGGACTGACCACGGAACTCCGTCAGCAGCAATGGGACGAAGTCCGCGCCACCACCGCCGAAGACCTCCGCCGCACCGGAGAAGAACTCCTCCATGCGCTCGACACCGAATCGCGCGTCTGCGTCCTCGGCTCCCGCAACCGGCTGACCCCTCCGGCCCTGGGACTCAGCCTCCGCGAGATCATGGGCTGAGATCCGGTTTCCGCGTTGGGGGCTGCGCCGACGAAGTCAGCGCATACCAGTCCACTTTCCGCGTCAGCCACATCAGGGCACCCAGCAACACAAACAGCAGCACCGACCCCGCGACCAGTGCGTGGTCCTCCGACTGCAGCAGCCCCCACATCGCACCATACAAAAACACCATCCCACCCCCGAACGTTATCCCGCGGGCCCGGCTCTGCAAAATCGCCGCCACATAGACCCCCAGCAATCCGCATGTCCCCGCCATCGCGACGGCATACGCCGCACCAAAACGGATATGCTCCGACAATCCAAGCAGCAGCAGAAAAAAAAGGGCCTGCGCAAAGCCCACAAAGCTGTATTGAATCGGGTGAATCCGCAAGCCCGCAATAATTTCGTAGAGAAAAAAGCTGATAAAAGTGATTCCGATAAACAAAAACCCATATTTCACAGCCCGATTGGTCAGGGGATACGGTGTGATCGGATCAATAAAACGAACCCCCAGCCGCTGCAGCCGCGCGAGCCCCGTAGCCCCCTCCACCTGCTGACGCACATTACTCGCCAGACCATTCACCCGCCACTCCGCCTCAAACCCCTCCGCACTCACACTGCGGCCCGACGGCAAAAAATTTCCGGTGAAACTCGGATGCGGCCAGGCACTGCGCAGGCGGATACGGTTCTCCGCCCCCACCGGAGTCACAAACAGGGCCCCCATCCCGTGCACCTCCAGATCCAGCTCAAACGAAGCCTTCACCGACGTCGCCCCAGGTACCCAGTCCACCGGCGCATGAATTCCGGGCAGGCCCATGCCTGTACCCGAGGCCCACGACACCGGCTCCCCGCCCAGGGCGAAGCGCGGAACCGACGACAGCCCGCGGATATCCTCAATCCCCAGCACAACGTTGGCACGGACAAACCGCGTTTCCCGCCCGTCACTCTGCAAAAGATCCGCTTCTCCCGGCAAATAAAAATCCCCCCGGATCTCCGAAACCGACTGAAAAACCCTCGCCTTGAAAATCCCGCGGGACAATTCCTCCACTTCCGCAGCCGTCTCCACCTCCAGCACCTCAGGAAAAAGCGTCACCCTCCGCATTTCCGAGCGCTCCACCTCCCGCATAGCCTGCGACCCCGAAATCCGTTCCGCCTCCAACCACCGGTCCTCAACCTCCACAATCAGCAGCGGCCCCAGAATCTGCTGCTCCCCCGCATAACTCTCCGCAATCTCACGCTCAACCCCGGCCTGGAGCATGCGCCGCTCCTGCACCACACCCCCGATCGCCGCCAGGGCAATCAGCAACGCCAAACTCAAACCACCCAGCACGAACAATTTCAAAAACACGCGAACAGACATGTGAACTCTCCCAAGGATTGATTTTTACTTTACAGCACAAAGTTAATGAAGCGTGAAAAAAAAATCAAGCCTGATTCTCCACAAAAAACCCGGCGCAGTGCGCCGGGCAGGTCAAGACACTCCGGAAACCTCAGGAGCAACCCATGGAATTTCCACAGTTAAAGCATTTGTAGCAGGCGCCGTTCCGTACGGTAATGCTCCCGCAAAGATCACAGGCCGGAGCATCATCCATAAAATGCTCGAACTGAGCATCCACCCGGTTCGACCCGGCCGCCAGGGGCTTGACCGAAGGTGCGGGAGCCGCATCCGAAATACTCGGCGCATTCGCCTTCACCTCCACAAACGTAAGTTGCAGCCAGCGGAAAATATAATCCACCAGACTTTTCGCCATGGGAATATCAGGATTTTTTGTAAAACCGCTGGGCTCAAAACGGGCATGCATAAATTTACGGTTCAGGGCCTCCACCGGCACCCCGTATTGCAAACAAATACTTACCGCAGTGCCAAAGCAATCCATCAGCCCCCCCACCGTGCTGCCCTCTTTGGCCATGGTAATGAACAGCTCGCCCGGGGACCCATCAGGATACAACCCAACATTCAGGTAGCCTTCATGACCGGCCACCTCAAATTTATGCGTCAGAGAATGGCGGGTATCCGGCAGCCGCTGACGCCGCGGCCCACCCTCCTCTGCAGGCGACGCTTTTTCCTCCTCTTTTCCGGAATTCACCGGCTGACTGCGTTTGCTGCCATCCCGGTATATCGCCACCGCTTTCAAGCCAAGCTTCCAGCCCTCAAGATACGTTTCCGCGATTTCCTCCACCGTGGCGTTTTTCGGCATGTTCACCGTCTTGCTGATCGCGCCGGACAGGAAAGGCTGCGCCGCCGCCATCATACGGAGATGCGCCTGATAATGCAGACTCCGGGTGCCGTTTCGGGGTTTAAACGCACAATCAAAGACCGGCAAATGCTCCTCCTGAAGCCCCGGCGCGCCCTCAATAGTGTCGGTTTCCGAAATATATTCAATAATTTCATCAATGGAGGCTTTCGAATACCCCAGATGCTTCAACGCCATTGGAACCGTCTGGTTCACCAGCTTCAACATACCGCCACCCGCCAGCAGTTTGTATTTCACCAGAGCAATGTCCGGTTCAATGCCGGTCGTGTCACAGTCCATCAGAAATCCGATGGTGCCCGTGGGCGCCAGAACCGTCACCTGCGCATTGCGGAAGCCATGCGTCCTGCCCAGCGACAGAACCTCCTCGCCCAGCGATTCCGCAGCCCCGCGCAGAGCCGCAGGACAGCCCTGACCAATCCCCTGAACCGCGTCCACATGCTGCTGGATGACCCGCAACATCGATTTATGATTCGCCGCATACGGTTCAAACGCCCCCTTGACTTTTGCCAGACGGGCCGACTGACAATACGCCTCCAAATGCATGATCGCGGTGATCGCCCCCGCCAGACTGCGTCCTTCATCCGAATCATAACTCAGCCCCTCCGCCATCAGCAACGCCCCGAGATTCGCATACCCCAGTCCCAGAGTACGGTACAAATGACTGTTAAACGCAATCTGTTCGGTGGGATAGCTCGCCCGGTCCACAATAATTTCCTGAGCCGTGATAAACAGATCCACCGCCGAGCGGAACCGGTCCGTGGCAAACGAACCGTCCGGCAGCACAAACTTCATCAGGTTAAGGGATGCCAAATTGCAGGCCGTGTCATCCAGAAACATATATTCCGAACAGGGATTGCTCGCATTAATCGGACCGGATTCCGGACAGGTATGCCAGCGCTGGATGGTGTCCTCGTACTGCACCCCGGGATCCCCGCAAATCCAGGTGCCTTTCGCCATCGCGCTGAGCACATCCCGGGCTTTGTACGTCGGACCGGATTTTCCGGGATCGGTCACCCACTTCGTCGTCCACTCCTTATCCTCCTGAGCCGCCTGCATGAACGCATCCGTCACGCGCACACTCAGATTTTCGTTCTGAAACGCAACCGAACCATATGCCTCCCCGTTGAAATCCCCGCTGTAGCCCTGTTCAATCAGCGCCCAGGCCTTTTCCTCCTCTTTAGTTTTCGCCTCCACAAACTCCAGGATGTCCGGATGCGTCACTTTCAGACTGTTCATCTTGGCCGCCCGGCGGGTTTTACCACCGCTTTTCACAACCGAGGCCACCGCGTCATACACCCGCAAAAAGCTCAGCGGACCACTGGGACTCCCCCCCCCACTCATC
>PXDP01000457.1 GCA_003565035.1 PVC group bacterium
GTTCCTGGTATTCCGTCTTCGGCAGCACCCCGCGCAGACCCTCATAGTCGGCCTCGATGGACTCCATGGCCTCCAAAATCGCCTTGGAGCGGTCCGCGCCGTCCGGGAGGGACACCAGGTGATCAAACTGAGCATTGGGACGCAGGAAGATGGCCCCCTTGCCGGAGAAGTCTTCCTTGGTCAGGGCCCGCGTCTTGCCGCCGCGTGTGGGCAGGTTGGCGGTGATCTGTTCCCGTGCGCTCAGGAATCGGCTGTAAGCGTGTCGGAGAAAGATCAGGCCCATGACGGGCAGGAAGTACTCGTTGCTCGCGTAGTTAGAATTGGCCCGCAGCGTGTCCGCCGCGTTCCAAAGCCGTTTCTCAATCGCTTCAATGTGTTCCAGTTGTGCCAAGGAAAACTCCAGTTTGGTTGATACAAAAACAATGAACCCTGTATGCCGAAAGAATGGAAATTGTCCAGATTGAAGCGCAGGCTTCTGGTTTTGGAGAATCTTGGACAATGAGCCAACGAATTTTAAGATTAAGATTACAGGGAACAGGGTCTTGGATGTAGAAGTCCTGTTGGTCCCCAGCACCCTCTTCCATCACAAATAAACTAATCAGGGGGAAAGCCTGTACAGATTCGGATCAACCCCGCGTAGGATTTGTGGGCGCCGTCCGCATCGCCAGCACGCCCAGCGCCGCCACGCAGGCGGTGTCGGATCGCAGCACCCGCGCATGACATACCTGATCGACCACAAAATCGAGCGTCCCCGGTTCTGGAGATTGATTGCAGGCTTTGCGCACCTGGTCCACACGCCAGCCGCCGGATTCGTCCCAAACCACGCCCGCCGTGCATCGCTCCGGGAAGGTCATGGCATACAGATAATACCCCCCTTCTAAAATATCTTCCAACAATTCGTAAACACAATTGTGCATCTGCTCACTTTCCCGAATCACGGCGTCTGTCTCTTGCAGAGGTTTCAAGCCCCGCATCGTGGACAGCGGTGGAGACGGCAACGGCACTTTGTGGTATTTCAAGCGAGATTGATGACGGCGATTTGTGCGAATATCCTTTAATTGCAACTGTAAATGAGGGAAACTCCGGGGCGCGGGCAAGCGCATTCCCCCCTTTTCTTTGCCGGTGAAATATTCCTCAAAATACCCATAAATCGCCTCCTGACTCAAATCCGATTCCAGCACCTCCAAAAAACATCTGGGTGTGATCTCCTCCACCCATTCAGGGTTGTGGCAAAATGGAAGCAGTTGAACACCAAGCCGCTTCGCATGAGAAAGCAATGGCCAGAACGGTTTCCTGCCGCAGATCGGCAGCCACGCCTCCAAAGGCGCCTCATAGATGAGTTCGACATCCATTTTACGAAACAGATTTATCCACCGACGCTCGGAAGGAAGGTTCAACAGATTCAAAAAACCGCTTTGCGGCCCGGACAAACGTCTCACGACCTGGAGAATGTTGCGCCCGGGATATTCAGAAGACCACGTGCCCCGCCTGACAAACAATGCCGTCACCAGCCCGGGATTGTTCCGGCACAGGTCCAATGCCGCGTTTTTTCCCCGATGCAAAAATTCGATCCCCGCCCAGGGATCTTCGTAAAAGCAGACATTGACCTCCGCCCACTCCGGCGGTGCATCCGCAAACAAAAGCCCCACTTCCGCTTCATGTGCGCCGCGCCCGAACTCAAACTTCGGATGAATCCTGAAAATACGGGTGCGTTGCCGATCCATCCGCCACGCTTCCGGTTTCGGCCAAATACGGATTTCATCACGGTACTCCCGGGTCTCCACTAGAAGCACATGATTTGAAAAAGACACCTTATTTTGAGATCCTTCAAGAAACATCATGAGAAACCGTGCATGTCGAAGGGCTTCCTTTATCGGTGCGAAAATCTCTCAAAACGGTTGCGAAGCCTTCGCGCATCAGATGGTGTCAGCCCCGCATACAGCGACAGTCCGGCATCCTGCCGCACAGGAGCCCCGGACAGCGATTTCGCCTCTTGCAGGACTTCGAAATCCATCCGCTCCATGTCGGATAAAACGGTTCCGCTGAAATAGAACCATCCATCGGAAGCTCGTCCTCCTCCGAACACCAGCTCCGTTCGGTATCGACATAAAAAATCGTTGACTTCATGGGTGAGGTTCTCTCGAATTTCCTTCTCCATCCAGCGGTCCACAACGACGCCCACGGTTATCCCGACCACCACCCCGCCAAGGGTGCCCAGGGGACCCGCCTTGGTCCCCACCGCACCGCCCGCTGCCCCGCCTTTCGCCGCCGCGCCCGCAACCGCAATCGATTTGGACGCCGTCCCGACTCCTGCTCTTGTCAAAAAACCTGCACTCATCGCCGCACCCGTTTTCCCCATCACCCAACCTGCATCCGCTAAACCGGCCACCGTGCGCAAGGTCTGCCGACGATTCAGGTCCCGGCCGATTTTCTCCAATGACTTCGAAGAAACCTCGACTTGCAATCGACGCAACACCTCTTCATTCAGACCATCCTGCTCCATGGTCTGTCGGCGCATCTCCACCCCCACCGCCGCATACAATTGATTTCGACTGCCCCGGAGCGCCATCACATAATCACGCAGCACCACCTGTAGAATCGCTCTCATTTCCAGATCACTGAAATAGTGCGCCTCGAATTGATCTCTGATCTGACGCTCTACACGATCGGCTTGATGCCTCCGGCCGCGGACACGATCCCAACCATCGGACAGGCTCCCCCGCATCATCCTCATTTGAACCTGAAAACGCATCACATCCGCGACGAAGGCCGGCGTGTTTTCCTGCTGAGCAGTCAAAATGACCCAAAGCACTTTCGAGGCCCGCAAATGTGCCCGTCGATTCCGCTCCCGGTATCGCACCAGTTCTTCATGGACCGACACCGAAAAGGCTTCACGCTCCGAACTTCGGTCCGCAATCGGTTCCTTTTCAGCCTTCACGGCGTCCGCCAGCGCCGGAACCTTCTCCGCCACATCCGGAATCGGCTTCTGCTTCATGTGGTGTAAACCCAACAATGTCAGACAGAAAATCAGCATGCAAAACTTTAGAGACTTCATGAAATGCAAGGTTTTGAGGTGGCGGATGAGGTCACTACGCATTGACGTTGTCGTGAATTTTTCGGGGATTTTTCAGGTTGAACCGAAACTTACGGTAGGCAAAAAACTCTTTGATGAGCTTCAACCCCATGAGAATCGCTCCGCATGCGATCAAGAAACGGGTCACGATCCACTTGCCCCAGTGTATGGGGGCGCCCGTTTCCAAATCCACATCGGGGAAAAAGGCCTGCCGGGTTTCACCGGCGACTTTCTGAAGATCATCCTGCGCCTGACTCAGGCGATTGTTGACCACCACCAGGCCCCCGGCGGCCAAAGTCACGCCGGCTCCGGTTTTCAACACACGCGGATGCTGCTCAAGAAAATCGGCGACCCTTGCCGGCGAACGCGCCATTGCATCCAGCGTGCTCCGCTTGGCTCCCGCAGGCAGATTTGAAACCTGATCCATATGTCGCATCAGTCTCACCAGGTCCTGTTCCGGCAGCGCCCGGGCCAACGGAACCGCATCCGAACCCAGTTTTGCAAGCAAATCCGCGCCTGTACCCGGATGACGGTTCATGACCATCACCGCGTTGTCTCCATATTGCTGAATGAGTGGAAGGGCACGGTCCCCTTCCCTGCGAATCACCGCCTCCGCACTTTGACGCATGGCCGGGGACACGTTGTCCAAATTACGCGCGGCAATACGTCCACCCTGTTGAAGCGCCGAACTGTTGAGCAGGCCCGCGCCTTGCCGCCCGGCCTGATCGCCCAACGCATCGGCGCCGCGGCGACCGCCCTGTTCGACCGCGGCCTGTCCTCCCTGACGCGCACCTTTCCGCGTCGCTTCACGCGCCGTGCGCTCCGTGGCCTCCCGGCCACCCCGTCTTGCAATCCGCTCAGAGGTTTCGCGGCCCAGCCAGCGAACAATCCGCCCTTTGGCGGCCTCCACAGGCAAAGGCGGGGCCAAAATCAAAGCCAGCAAAAGCAGGGTTCCCGCACGTCCGAAAGTTTTCATCACACCGTCTCCTTGTTGGGTTGAGTTTTCACGCATACCTATAAGAAGCGGCAATCGCTGAGGTCTTCCGGAAAAAAATACAATATTCTTTCGAACCCCCTTCGCACCGCTTCTACGGCGGACACGGTCGGCGCTCCCGTCCCTTTCCCTGTCTCAAAACAGCATGCCTACTCCCCGGGTCTGTACATCCACCCGTCCGGGGGCGCCGCCCCTTTTTTCCGAAACAAACTGCGCCAAAGCGGCTCCGGAGTGGCGCGAAACACACCGTAATTCGCGTTTCCGCCCTCCACACGGAAGGCGCGCGGGCGCCCCATCCGCTTCAGCAAACGGTCAATAAAGGTTTCGGGTGGGAAAAATTGAGTCATCCTGATGTCATCTTTTAGAGGGTTTGACTTTGAAGGGCAAGCGCCCAATCCCGAATTTCCCGGCGAAGGCGAAAGTTCCCCCATCCTTGCTCCTGCAAACGGGACACAAATTTCGCCAACTCCTGTTCATCCGGCGGACGGATCAAGACGCGTTCAAAGGCGCTTGCCACCCGAACTTCCAGGAATTCTGGACCCAACTTCAGCGCTTTTTCAATTTGCCGGACCGAGAATCCCCTTTCCACAACCACATCCAGATGCGTTTCGATTTCCTCCGGCCGGACCTCCCGCTTCAACGCCCGTTCATACGCCTCGTGAATACGCTTTTCCGCCAGAAAAATTTTCCGTTCTTCGCTTTGCATCAGCGTACGTCTGGCCCTGCGAAGCGACAAGCCTTCCTCCAACAGCTGTTTCGTCCAAACGGACTGTTCCAACTCCGAGGGGGCACGTCCCAGAAGATCCCGATAAAGTGCCGCAATCGTTTCCCGCGTCTCCCGGCGTCGATACTCCAGGGTATCCCGCAATTCCCTTCGCAGATTCCGATCACGCAACGCGCCGGAGCGTATGGGTTCCACACGCCCCGCAATTTCTTTGTCCGAAGGCTCGCGCAACAGTTCCTCCCGGTAAATGGCCCGGATTCGAAGTTCCGCCTGATGTACCTGGTACCGTTCATTTTCCCGCAGAATCCGTTTCATACGGTTCATATTCCATCCGGCAACTTCAAAACGGTGCAAGAGTCCACCCGTTTCCTCCACCGAAGGAGGCTGACCGGTTTGATCCGTCACCAGTTCTTGAATTCGATACGCCGAAGCCGCCAAAGAACGGAATTCCCGGCCCAATTCCTCCAGAGAAAGCCCCCCATGCACCATCCGGTCCCGCCCATACGCCAGCTCCAAATCCGCGGGTTCCCTCCGGTACGCCGCGCGGATGATTTCCCGAAGCGCGTCATCGCCCGCTCCCGACGGCTGTATCCCTGGCGCCTGTGCGCATAGAAAATGCTGAAAGACCAAACAATAAACCAACAAGTTTTTTTTCATGGGAGAGTCCTTATCGCCGGGAGAGCATGATGGAAGCGGATGCATCCCTTTCAAGGGTGCGCCGGAGGTCCGCCAAAGCCGTTTGGGTTGCGTTCAAGCGGGAGATCGCCTCCTCATACGCCCGCTCATGTTCGGCGGCGCGGATTTCAAGCAGATGCTCCCGGGTGCCCAGCTCGATTTCCGCCACAAAATCAGTCCGCATGTCAAAGAGTTCCTTGACACTCCACAACAACAGGATTGCGCCAAAAATATCTCCCGCGGGCAAAGGGCCGTCAATCGCCGCGGCCGAAGCCCCGGCTGCCGTTTTGGCCGTGATCTTCGTGGCGGCGGGAACCAATATTTTTTTGGAGGCCAAACGCACCTTGGCCCACATCGCCACCCGCACCGCGTCCGAAAGATCAAAGCCGATCCCCGCCATACTGATCACTGCGGAGGTTTGCAGATTTCGCAAGGCGTCCTCCATGTCAGGCAGAGGATAAATTTCCGGATTTCCCGCCCCGTGGTCCTTCATCTCCAAGAGGGTGTCGCGCAATCCGTCCCGCAGAACATCCCCGGAGAACAAAATCTCGCGCGCCAGACGATCCACACGAAACTGGACCTGTTGTTGGTACGCCGCGGTCCACCCGGACATCGGCGGCAGGATCTGCTCCATCAAATACGCTTCCGCCTTCTCCCCGCCCCTCGCCAAATCCTTGACCTTCAGGGTCAGAAGTTTTCCAATGTCCAGAAAGGCGTGCATGGACTGTCCGGCCTCCCGCGCACTTTTGTGGACCCAATAAATATACAGCGGAAAGGTTTCGAGTTCCTCCATCTCCCGTTGAAAGTCCACGGCAATCCGCCGGAGGTCTTCCTCCGCCCGCTCCACATCCTCGAGCATGCGAAGCCGAAAAACATCCAACTCAACCGCAGGCGCAGGAACGGCGGAATGAACGGCGGAATTCCCCCCGGGCGGGTCTCGGTGAACCGACGCGGACACCGGCGCGGCAAGCCGCCCAATGGCGAGCCAAAGCAGGGCCAGAAAAATCAAAATTCGGATGATCCATTTCAGTGTCTTGGGTTGCATGTATAACAAGAAGCAGAGTTCATCCTTCTTTTCCGAAAAAAACGGAAAAAATTATGGGGTAAATCCGCAAGCCAAAATCCGCAATCCGCAATCGTCATAAGTCGTTGCAAACCAACAAAACCAATGTTTGTTGTGTAAATCATTGGATTGCAGTGGTTTTTGCGATGGGTCGGCGTATGTCCGCACGAACGTCGCATAATATTCGGGTTTTACCGGGTTGATGTAAAAAAAGGGATCACAAAGTTGTTGACTTCAAGAGCTTACAAGGGCTATAGTCCAAACATGCCGCCCGCGAGGGCGGATTAAGACACGACGAGATTGAGCAACCTGATACAACAATACTGTCCAAACATGCCGCCCGCGAGGGCGGATTAAGACACGGAGAGACCAGTATATGGACCGAAGTCCATGGTCCAAACATGCCGCCCGCGAGGGCGGATTAAGACACTGGATGCACATCCCCCATGATTCCCTCATCCATGTCCAAACATGCCGCCCGCGAGGGCGGATTAAGACACTCAGAAATACGGTTTTCTTTACATTGTTCATGTCCAAACATGCCGCCCGCGAGGGCGGATTAAGACAACTAGAGCCTTCACATCGTCGGTGGGGGTGAACGTCCAAACATGCCGCCCGCGAGGGCGGATTAAGACACGGGTGTTCCGCTACGAAAGCCAGTTGGGAGGCGTCCAAACATGCCGCCCGCGAGGGCGGATTAAGACACCCGAATATTCCCCAATGATCTCGCCCTGATATGTCCAAACATGCCGCCCGCGAGGGCGGATTAAGACACTGGTCTGCGGGATGAGGGAGAGGCCAACCCCCGTCCAAACATGCCGCCCGCGAGGGCGGATTAAGACACGCTCTCGACGAACTGGGCGGAGAGAACCCCCACGTCCAAACATGCCGCCCGCGAGGGCGGA
>PXDP01000177.1 GCA_003565035.1 PVC group bacterium
ACCCTGCAATTTTTACGGTGGTTGAGATCCTGTCTATGGCGAAACTCTTCGTGGGAGGCCGCTCTGGACGCCCTGCGGCCTCTTGCGCTCAATTATTTGAGGTGAATTTCCGACACCGTTCTAGTTATTTTGATACTCCTGTAAATTCCAAGTCTTTGGCGGCGGTGCTGCCCTCTCACTTCTCCCTCACATTCGCGGACCGGCTCTACGATTCGCGGGTTCCTTCTTCCATCCGTGGTCCGGCAGGGATATCTTTGGTTCTTTCCCGGTGCCTCTCCGCCCCCTTCTCTCTTCAAAATTGGACATTGGATGTTGGCTGTTCAAACCCCCGCCGCAGGATGCGGCGCCTCCGGAGGTCTCTCTCATCGTCATCGTAATATCAGTGGTTCTCCCCCTTCCAGACAAATTTTTAACGCTTTTTAGATTGGCAGGTCTCTGCAATCCTCATAAGCGTTTCATGCAATATGAGCGAACACATCCAACCCCTTCTTGACCGCATTCACTCCGAAGGCCTGAAAAAGGCCGAGGCGGAACGCGATGCCCTGTTGGAACAGGCCCGCGCCGAGGCTCAACGCATCCGCGAAAAAGCGGAGCAGGAGGCCGAAGCTCTCCGAAAACAGGCCGAGACCGATGCCGCCGCCTCCATCGCCCGCGGTCAGACCGCCCTGGAGCAGTCCGCGCGCGACACCCTGCTTCAATTCCGCGCCGAACTGAACCGGCAGGTGGAGGTCGCCGCCCGCACCGCCGCCAAAGAAACCCTTTCCGCACCGGAACTGATCGGAACCCTGCTCAAAGAAATCGTCTCCGGTCGGGGTGCCTCTGGAAAACTGGTTCTTGAAGCCGGTCCGGAACTGGCGGACACCCTGGAGAAGCTGCTCCCCGCTCTCCTGAAAGAGGCGGGTTCCGGCGAAGGCTCTGAAATCGTCCTCAATCCACGCACCGGCGCCGGGTTCAAACTCCGCCTGGCCGACTCGGCCGCAGTCACGGATTTCACCGATGAGTCGGTTGCCGCCTGGCTGAGCGCCACCCTCCGTCCCGAACTGGCCAAACACCTCCTTTCCAAAACGGACAGCTGATCATGCGGCAGTTTCTGCTCAGCAGTTTTCCTTCTCTTCAGCTTCAGGAACCCGCCCCCCTGAAACTGGAGGAAATGCTGTACCGCTGCGCTCAGCATCTCGGCGAGCGCGATCTGGAGGAACTCAGCGGTATCTGCGCCACGCCCCCGGAGGGTCAAAGCAGCTTCGCCGGGGCATGGCGCGGGGCATGGGCGCTCGTCCGCGGGATCAATGACCGCCAGCGCCTCAAACGCCTGCCGCCCGAATCGCAATCCGACCCGGCCGACTTCCCCCGGAACCCTTCCGACCGTCTGCGCGCCGAACTGACGCGCGCCTGGGAGGCGGACGATCCCCTCAAGCGCGAACAGGCTCTGTTGCTGGCCCAGTGGAACTGGCTGGACGATCACCGCCGCGCCGCCCCCTATTCGATGAACGATCTCTTCGGCTACGCCCTGCAACTGAAACTGCTTGAACAGCGGGACAGTTGGAACGAGGAGGCCGGCACGCTCCAGTTTGCCGAACAAACCGAATCTTTTATGAACCCCTTGCTCGAAACCCTTCGCGCGAAAGAAGAACGCTCCGCATGACCGACTCCCCCACTCTCTCCACCGGCACCATCGACGGCGTGAACGGAAACCTCATCCGCGTCACCTTCGATCAGCCCGTCCGCCTCAACGAAGTCGGCTACGCCCGGCTTCATGACAAACGCCTGAAAGCGGAAATCGTCCGAATCCGCGGCAAGCAGTGCTGGCTGCAGGTCTTCGAAGACACCGCCGGCATCCGGGTCGGGGATGTGGTGGAGTTCACCACCGAGCTGCTTTCCGTGGAACTCGGTCCGGGCCTGCTCACCTCAATTTATGACGGTCTGCAGAACCCCCTCCCCCAGCTCGCCGAAAAATGCGGATACTTTCTGGAGCGCGGCGAATACATCGACGGGCTGGACCGCGAAAAGAAATGGGAGTTCACTCCTTCGGTAAAGGCGGGCGACACAGTGTACGCCGGGGATGCGGTCGGCACCGTCCCCGAAGGTCTGTTCACCCACCGGATCATGGTCCCCTTCGGCTGGCGCGGGGCGTACACGGTCGAAGAGATTTCCGAACCGCTGACCTGCACGGTGGACACCGTGATTGCCAAAGTCAAAGATCCCCAGGGGGAGCTGCGCGAAATCCGGCTATACCAGAACTGGCCGGTCAAAAAAGCCATTCAGGCCTATGAGGAGCGGCTGCGTCCCACCGAAAACATGACCACCCAGGTCCGCATTCTCGACACCTTCTTTCCGGTTGCCCGGGGTGGCACCTACTGCATTCCCGGTCCTTTCGGCGCCGGCAAAACAGTTCTCCAGCAGATTACCAGCCGCCGTGCGGACGTGGATGTTGTGATTATCGCCGCCTGCGGCGAGCGCGCCGGGGAAGTGGTGGAAACCCTCCGCGAATTCCCCGAACTCGAAGATCCGCGCACCGGCCGTTCCCTCATGGAGCGCACGCTGATTATCTGTAACACCAGCTCCATGCCGGTGGCCTCACGTGAAGCGTCGGTCTACACCGCCGTCACCATTGCGGAATACTACCGTCAGATGGGACTGCACGTGTTAATGCTGGCCGACTCCACCTCGCGCTGGGCCCAGGCCCTCCGCGAACTTTCCGGCCGCCTGGAGGAAATTCCCGGCGAGGAAGCCTTTCCCGCCTACCTCGAATCCGTCATCGCCTCCTTCTACGAACGCGGCGGGGTCGTGCGGCTGCGTGACGGATCGGTCGGCTCCGTCACCATTGGCGGCTCCGTCTCCCCCGCCGGCGGCAACTTCGAAGAGCCGGTCACCCAGAGTACCCTGAAAGTGGTGGGTGCCTTTCACGGCCTCAGCCGCGAACGCTCCGACCAGCGCCGCTATCCGGCGGTGGACCCTCTGGAAAGCTGGAGCAAATATCCCAGCCTTGTCGACGTGAACAAGGTCGATGAATCCCGCAAAATTCTCCGCGCCGGGCGCGAAGTGGAACAAATGATGAAAGTCGTGGGGGAAGAGGGCACCGCCCTCCAGGATTTCATCACTTATCTCAAAGCCGATTTTCTGGATGAAGTCTATCTGCAGCAGGACGCCTTTCACGATGTGGACGGCTCCACCTCGGCGGACCGCCAAAAACATGTGTTCAGCGTGATCCACGCCATTCTCACCGCCGATCTCAACTTTAAATCGCGTGATGAAGCCCGGAGAACGTTTATTCAATGGCAGCAACTTGCGAAAGACTGGAACCGAATGCCCATGGAATCCGACGCATTTAAACAACAGGAGGCCAAACTCACCGCAAGTGTCAATGACCGCCGCGCCTCCGGGGAGGAGAACTGATCATGCAAACCCGATACCACGGCATCGAAAACATCATCGGCAACGTCCTCATGCTCCGCGCCAAAGACGTGGGCTATGGAGACCTCGCCGAAGTCCGCTACGAGGACGAAGTCTCTCTCGCCCAGGTCATTCAGCTCGACGACGACAAGGTCTTTCTTCAGGTGTTTTCCGGCGGACGCGGCATTCCCACCGACGCCACGGTCCGCTTCCTCGGCCACGGCCTCAACGTTCCTTTTTCCGAGGAACTGCTCGGACGTATTTTCGACGGGTCCGGCCGTCCCCGCGACGGACGCCCCGAACTGGACGCCGACCCGGTCGGCGTGGCCGGCCCCTCCGTCAATCCCGCCCAGCGCATCATCCCCCGGGACATGGTGCGCACCGGCATCCCCATGATTGATGTGTTCAACACCCTGGTTCAGTCACAGAAACTCCCCATTTTCTCCGTGGCCGGCGAACCCTACAACCCGCTCCTCGCCCGCATCGCCCTCCAGGCCGAAGTGGATGTGATCGTGCTCGGCGGCATGGGGCTGAAATATGACGATTACCTCACCTTTCGCGAAACCCTCGAGGAGGCCGGCTCCCTCTCCCGTACCGTGATGTACGTGCACACCGCCGCCGATCCCACCGTGGAATGTCTTTTCGTTCCCGACCTCTGCCTCGCGGTCGCCGAACAGTTCGCCCTGCAGAACAAACAGGTGCTGGTGCTGCTCACGGACATGACCAACTACGCGGACGCGATGAAAGAAATCGCCATCACCATGGAGAAAATCCCCTCCAACCGCGGGTATCCCGGCGACCTCTACAGTCAGCTCGCGGCCCGCTACGAAAAAGCGGTCGATTTTGCCACCGCCGGGTCCATCACCATCCTGGCGGTCACCACCATGCCCGGCGATGATGTCACCCATCCGGTTCCCGACAACACCGGATACATCACCGAAGGTCAGTTCTATCTCCGCAACGGCCGGATCGAACCGTTTGGCAGTCTCAGCCGTCTAAAGCAGTTCGTGAATGACAAAACCCGGGACGATCACCGCAAAATTATGGACCGCATGATCCAGCTCTACGCCAGCTACCGCTCCACCGAAGAAAAGCGCTCCATGGGATTCCGCCTCACCGAATGGGACCACAAACTCGTCAAATACGGCAAACGCTTTGAATCCGACCTCATGGACCTCGAAAAAACCATTCACCTCGAAGAAGCCCTCGATTCCTGCTGGCAGATCCTCGCCGACTGCTTCGACAAAGATGAAACCGGCATGCCCTCCGACCTCATCCAACAGTTCTGGCCCGGAGAGAGGTCAGAGGGCAGAGGGTAGAGGTCTGAACAGATTTTTTCCACGCTATCATCTTAAACCCAACTGTTCAATTTACCCAATTCTTGAACACCTCTTATCTTTATCCTCCACCCACTCTCTAACCTACCCTCTAGCCTCTTTTACCTCCACTCAACCCTCTGACCTCTACCCTCTGACCTCTCTTCCCCATGTCCCGCCTCAAACGCACAAAATCCGAACTCAAAGTCCAGCGCGAAAACCTGCGCCGGTACCAGCGGTTTTTGCCGACCCTGCAACTCAAAAAACAGCAGTTGCAGGCGGAAGTGCGCCGGGTCGAACAGGAGCGTGCGGACCTCGCCGCCGAGCAGGACAAACTCCGCCGCGACCGTCAAAGCTGGATGGCTCTGTTTGCCGAAGCCCCGCCGCTGAGCGACTGGCTCCACGTCAAACGGCTTGATATCGGCCTCCAGCATATCGCCGGGGTGGATGTCCCAATCCTCTCCAGCTTTGAACTCGAGGAACAGGTTCCCGACCGCCTCGACCAGCCGGTCTGGATAGATGACGGCCTCAAAGCCCTCCGCCTGGAAATCGAGTTTAAACTCCGCCTGCATGTTCTGCAGGAGCAGGAGGATCTGCTCAACGCCGAATTGCGCACCACCAGCCAGCGGGTCAACCTCTTCGAAAAAATCAAAATTCCCGAATGCCGGGAAAACATCCGCATCATCCGCATCGCCCTCGGCGACGAACAGGTCGCGGGCGTGGCCCGCTCCAAACTGGCCAAGAAAAAAAGCGAAGCCGCGGAAGAAGCCGCGGAGGAGGCCGCATGATCACGCCCATGCAGCATGTCACCCTGCTTTGCCGCCAGGAGGACACCGACCGTTTGCTCACCCGCCTCCGGGAGGCCGGGCTGGTGCATCTGGAATCCGGCCGGCATCTGAATCACGACCTGGAACGGCTGGAGGAAAGCCTCAAACAGGCGGAGAAAGTCATCCAAAAGCTGGAACTTCTCCCCGCCGCGGACGACCCGCACGACGAGGAAACCCCGGCGGAAATTCTGCGCGAAATTCTCTGCCGCGATCAGGAAATCAAAGATATCGCGGGGGTGCAGGCCAAACTGCAGCGGGAACGCAGGCAGTGGGAGCCCTTTGGCGACCTCGACACCCGCACCCTGACCGCCCTGAAAGCGGGTGGACTGCACATCGGCTTCTACCGAGCGCCCGGCAACGCTCCGGTTTGTCCTCCAGAGGTCACCTGGATTCCGGCCCGGGAAGGCTTTGGTCTCGCGCTTTCCACTGCCCCCCTGCCTGAACTGGACGCGGAAAAGCTTACCCTGCCGGTTCGCGCCCCCCGAAGCCTGGACCAGCGTCTGGCGCATCTTGCGGACATGACCCGTCGGCACCATCTGGCCATCGCCCGCCACACCGCGTCGCTTGAGGCCCTGCGCGCATACCGCGATGAGCTGACCGACCTCTGCGGATATCAAAAGGCCCAACTCGGCATGAACACCGAAGGAGAAATCCGCTGGATCACCGGCTTTGCCCCTGCCGCCAAACTGGAGGCCGTTCGGGCTGTGGCCGATGATGCAGGCGCCGCGCTGTTCGGACGCGCTCCGGCGGAATCCGACGGCACCCCCACCCTGCTTGAACACAACAGCGTCGTCTCCTGGATTCAGCCGGTCTTTTCGTTCCTGGGCGTCACCCCCGGCTACAACGAAGTCGATGTCGGCTGGAGCTTCCTGCTGTTTCTCACGATTTTCTCCGGCATGATCATCGGCGATGCCGGATACGGTGCCCTGCTCATCCTGATTGTGGGACTGCTGAACCTTTTCAAGCCGGGCACCCGCGGCAAATTCGCCAATCTGCTCTACTGCATGGGGGGCGCCACCGTGATCTGGGGGCTGATCACCGGCAACGTCTTCGGCCTCGAATCCCTGCCCGCCGGGCTTGACCGCCTGAAAGTCCCCTCCCTGGCCGATCCCGACAATCCGCTGCCCATCATGCGCGTCTGTTTCCTCCTCGGTGCCGGGCATCTGACGCTGGCCCACGCATGGAACCTCTGGCGCAAGCGAACCTCCCTGGCCGCACTGGCCGACCTCGGCTGGATCGGCAGCACCTGGACCATGTACTTCGTCACCGGCATGATGGTCCTCGGCGAAGACTTGCCCGCCTGGGTCACGCCCCTGTTTATTGTCAGCGTGGTCCTGATTCTCCTGTTCATGACCCCGCCCGCGAAACTCAAAGAGGAATGGGTTCAGCACATGATGCTGCCCCTCAGCTTTGTGAACAACTTCGTGGATGTGGTCAGCTACGTCCGCCTCTACGCGGTCGGCATGGCCACCTTCGCGCTCGCCTCCAGTTTCAACGAAATGATCTTCGGAGAAGGCGCAGAGCGCGGGATACTCGCCACCGGGCTGATGCTGATCATTCTTTTGCTCGGCCATGCGCTCAACTTCATTCTCGCCGGTATGGGCATCATGGTGCACGGCATCCGACTCAACACCCTGGAGTTCGCTTCGCACATGGGCCTCACCTGGAGCGGCATCCCCTATAAACCTTTCCGGCGGCTTGGCCAAAACGATCCAACGAATTCGACGAATCCGGCTGATCTGACTGATCTCTACCCTCAACCCTCTGACCTCTGACCTCTCCAAGGAGACCTAACTATGGACCAAATCATGACCACCTCTCTCGGCACCCTCGGCGGTGCCCTCGCCCTCAGTCTGGCCGCCATCGGTTCCGCCATCGGTGCCGGA
>PXDP01000063.1 GCA_003565035.1 PVC group bacterium
AGGGGTTTTGGGTATTTAAGAATGGGGTAATGGTGAGGGGGGTGATGGGGAATGGGATCAACTTGTGAATTCGATGTGTTTCAATTCACGTTCTTCCTGAGATAAATCATCAAGGAGCTGATTGAAAAGCATGGCGAAATCGTCTTGTACACTATAATCTGGAGAAGATTCACGAACAACATTCGATTCTGGATCGGTTGCTTTGTTGATCAGAGATAAATTGAGGGCCAACAGTTCATTTTCAACTTGATAGATTCGGGAATCCAGCTTTTCGGCCTGTTCATCGGAAATTTGGCCGGCCTGAGAATACGCCAAAATTGCTGAGCCCGTTTCACCCAGACTGCCAAGAGCATAATTAATGAAAACCAGATATTCTTTCAAGGACCGACGGCAATACCCTTCTGCAATATTACGGTGGACCGAATCGGCAGAGGCCATGGTTTGAGAGGAAAGTCGCTTCATCTCATATGGCCAATCACGACAAACGGAAACAACCTCAGCATAGAGGTCGACAGAATGCTTCCAAACCCGAAGGTTGCGATAGCCTCTGTTCCGATTTCGTCTCTGATTAATCTTGTTCATATTTAGAATTTAAGAATTTTCCATCACTGCAGAAAAACACAAAAACAACACCCCGGAGTTTACAAAGCTTCAGCTCCGGAGATAATTTCAATGAGTTCTGTCGTAATCGCGGCCTGGCGGGCGCGGTTCCGGAGCAGGGTGTTTTCTTCGATCAGGTTCTTGGCGTTGGTGGTGGCATTGTCCATCGCGGTCATTCGGGCACCGTGCTCACCGGCCGCGTTTTCCAACAGGGCGTAGAATACTTTGAAAGTGACCAACCGAGGCACCAGAAACCCGAGGAGGTCTTTCATGCCGGGCTCGGCGATGATGTCTTCCGTGGCATGGGGAGCCTCCAGTTCCATCTCCGGCAGATCGGTGGCGGTCTCCAGCGGCAGGAGCTGATGCAGACGGGGAATCTGCGAGAGCGGGCTCACAAATTCATTGCACATAAGCAGAATCCGGTCAAAACTGCCGTCCAGAAAAACCTTTTCGAGATGTTTGGTCACCCGGGAGGCATCATGCGTGGTGGGGCTGGCACTGGTCAGGTCAAAGCGGCGGTGAACCGTGGCCCGCTTCTGAAAATGCGTAAATCCGCGCTTCCCGCAGAACGCAAATTCATAGACGATGCCGTCCCCGACCCGCTCGGCCAGAAAACGCTCGGCAAAGCGGATCAGATTGTTGTTGAATCCGCCGCAGAGCCCTTTGTCGGAGGTGAAGATCACCACCAGAACCGATTTGATTTTCTCACGCTCCTCCAGCAGAGGATGCATGGTGCTGTCCACGTTGTCCGCAATGCGACGAATCAGCTGATTCACCTCGTGGGCAAAATCCTTTGCACCCCGCTGGGCCTCCTGGGCTTTGCGCAGCTTGCTCGCGGAAACCATTTTCATGGTTTTCGTGATCTTGCTGGTGTTCTTCAGACTGTTGATCTTGGTGTTGTATTCCTTGATACTCGGCATCGCGGAGTCGC
The DNA here is from genome assembly GCA_003565035.1 of PVC group bacterium. GTDB lineage: Bacteria > Verrucomicrobiota > Kiritimatiellia > SS1-B-03-39 > UBA6053 > PXAS01. The sequence continues at coordinate 1,532 of PXDP01000063.1, forward strand.
TTTCGGGAGGGTCTTCCGGTTAAGGTCAGTTCCAGGTTCGTTTGAAGTCGTCAATCAACGCCTTCAATTCGGTTTCCAGCTCGTCGGTCAACGCTTTTTCCTTGTCCAGTTTGCGGACAAACTCGGCATAGGATGACTCAAGCGCTTCGTGCAGTTTGGCTTCAAATTCGCGCACACGCTCCACCGGAACACTGTCGAGATAGCCGCGGGTACCGGCGTAAATGATCACAATCTGCTTCACCACGTTCAGCGGGGCGTTGACCCCCTGCTTGATGACCTGCATCAGGCGCTGACCGCGTTCGAGCTGACGGCGGGTGTTGGCGTCCAGATCGCTGGCAAACTGCGAGAAGGCCGCCAGTTCGCGGTACTGGGCGAGGTCCAGACGCAGGGTGCCGGCCACTTTTTTCATGGCTTTAATCTGCGCGTCACCGCCCACACGGGAAACCGAAAGACCGGGGTTGATCTCGGGTCGCTGACCGGCGTTGAACAGGTCGGATTCCAGGAAGATCTGTCCGTCGGTAATCGAAATCACGTTCGTGGGAATGTACGCGGATACGTCTCCACCCTGGGTTTCGATGATCGGCAGTGCAGTCAGAGAGCCCGCACCTTTGGCGTCGCTCATTTTCGCGGCGCGTTCGAGCAACCGGCTGTGCAAATAGAAAATGTCGCCCGGATACGCCTCGCGTCCCGGGGGACGGCGGAGCAGCAGGGACAACTGACGGTAGGCCTGGGCCTGTTTGGTCAAATCGTCGTAAATAATCAGCGCGTGTTTGCCGTTGTCGCGGTAGTGCTCGGCCATCGCCGTCCCGGCATAAGGTGCGAGGAACTGCATCGCGGCGGGATCGGAGGCGGTGGCGGCCACAATCGTGGTGTATTCCATGGCGCCGTGCTTTTTCAGCGTTTCCACCACCTGAACCACGGTGGAGCGCTTCTGACCAATCGCCACATAGAAACAGTGCACATCATGTCCGCGCTGGTTAATGATCGTGTCGATCGCAAGCGCAGTTTTACCGGTTTTGCGGTCGCCGATGATCAACTCACGCTGTCCGCGGCCGATGGGGGTCAGCGCGTCGATCACCTTGATGCCGGTCTGCATCGGCTCGTGCACGTCTTTGCGGTCGATGATACCGGGCGCTTTGAGTTCGATCTGCCGGGTGGTTTCCGCATGAATGGGCGGACCGCCGTCAATGGCAATGCCCAGCGCATCCACCACGCGGCCGGACAGCGCGTCGCCGGCGGGCACGGAGGCAATGGATTGGGTGCGTTTGACCTGATCGCCCTCCTGAATTTGGGAGTCATCGCCGAAAAGCGCAATCCCCACATTGTTTTCTTCAAGGTTCAGGGCCATGCCGCGCAGGCCGGTTTTGGGGAATTCCACCAGTTCGCCGGCCATGACGCCGGAAAGACCGTGCACACGGGCGATACCGTCGCCCACGCTCAGAACCGTGCCCACTTCGTAAAGATCGGGGCCGGTTTTGAAGTCTTGGAGTTGTTGACGAAGAATGGAAGCCACCTCATCAGGCTGGATGTCGATGGACATATACGATTCCTTAGTTATGCGTTAATGATATTTTGTTTAAAACGGGTGAGCTTGGCCAGGAGGGAGTGGTCCTCGATCAAATCCCCGGTCCGGATCAGAAACCCGCCAATCAGGGATTCGTCCACCTCTTCGGTGAGACGGATCGATTTTCCCCAGCGGGACTCCAGTTTTTCGGTCAGGGCGCTGATCTGGGCTTTGGTGAATTTCACCGCCGTCCGCAGGGACACCTCCATGACGTTCTTTTCATCGTCCATGGACGCGGAGACCTCTTCCAGAATGTCCGGCAAATTTGCCAGCCGCCCCTGGCGCACCAGGAGCTTCAGAAAAGTCAGCATGACCGGTGAACCGGACGTGGCAAACAGCGCGTCGAGAATCTCCGACTGCTTTTCGGAGGGGATCACCGGATCGTGAAGAAAGGTTCCGAACTCGGGTGAAGCCTCCAGAAGCGAAGAAAGTGCCTTCACATCCGCCTGGAGCGCATCGAGTTCGCCCGATTCACGGGCGACATCGAGCAGAGCGGGTGTGTAACGTTTTGCGACACTGGACATCAGTTCAGATCTCCGCAAGCAGCTGATCGGTCAAAGCCTGACGGCTTTTCGCATCCAGCTTCTCGTTCAAGAGCTTCATGGTGAGTTCAACGGCGGTTTCCGCGCTGAAAGCCTTGAGCGCCGCTTCCGCTTTGCCCTGGGCCGTGGCCAGATCGCGGGCCGCGTTTTCTCTGAGAATCTCGGCCTTTTCTTTGGCCTCCGCCTCAATCCCGCGGGCGGCTTCTTTGGCCGCTTCACGTGCGGCGTCGATCATTTGACGGGACTTCTGGTCCGTCTCATCGATCTTCGCCTTGATGTTGGCGTCGAGCTGTGCCATTTCCCGTTCAAGGGTCTCGGCGTTTTCCAGCGATTTCTCAATCGTCTCCTCGCGCTTGTCCAGGTTTTCCAGAATCGGCGTGAAGGCGTGTTTTTTGAGAATGTAGGCCGCAATGCCAAAGATCACCAGGAACCAGAAGAACATCGCGCCACTCACCGCGGAGGAGGAACCTCCGTGGCCTGCGGCGCCGTGTCCGGCGGGCACTTCCATGTGCTGACCCGTGGCGGTCGGTGTGGATTGTGACATGCGATGCGTCTCCAGTTATAAGATCCGGAGGCGGGATTACTTGCCGACAGCGATAATACAAATCACCGCACAGAACAGGGCGACCCCTTCGATCAGCGCCGCGGCGATAATCATCATGGTCTGAAGTTTGGGCTGAATTTCGGGCTGACGGGCGGAGCTTTCCAGGGCGGCGACGGCCAGGCGGGAAATTCCGAGAGCGGCTCCAATGGTGACAAGACCGGCTCCGATGGCGGCGAGGACTGCTGCGTTTGCGAACATGATACGATACCTTTACTTAGGGGTTACAAGACAAGTTTAGTGTTCAGGATGAAGGACCTGTCCCACGAAAATCGCGGACAGCATGGTGAAAATGTAGGCCTGAAGAAAAGCGACCAGCATTTCCAGAAAGAAAACGAAAAGACCGCCCAAGAGGGCCGGAAGCGCCGGAGCGCCGTAAATATAAATCAGACCGATCATCGCGAACAGCACGATGTGTCCCGCCAGCATGTTGGCAAACAGTCGGATGGACAACACGATGGTTTTGATGAAAATCCCGGCGATTTCAATCGGCACCAAAAGAAAAAGCACCGGCAGTGGAATGCCATGCGGGATGAAATTCTTCAGAAAGCCCACAAACCCGAAGCGCTCCACCCCCAAATACACCATGGCCGCGAAGGTGGTAAACGCCAGCGCGGCGGTGACCCCCAGCACGCCGGTGGCGGTGGTGAAAATCGGGATCAGGCCCATAAAATTCAGCGTGAGGATCAGCGTGAACTGGGTGAGAAACAACCAGGCATACTTGCGGCCGTCCTCTTTGCCCAGGTTGGCCACCGCGATTTCGTCCCGCACAAACACAACGATGACTTCCAGAAAATTGGTGATGCCCCGGGGGACCCGCGCCTTTTGATCATACACCTTGCAGTAGAGCCAGCACAGCAAACCCGCGCCGATCATGCCCATTAGACCCGAAAGCGTGAACCAGGGTGGCAAATTCGCTTTTGCAAAATCCAGATGCAATCCGCCGAGGGTCCAGGCTTGACCGTCCAGAACGTGGTGCGTGATGTAGTCCACCACTTCCTGCATTTTATCGACGTTTTGTTCGGGGCTCATCCGGTATAGCGTAAATTAAGGGGTTGATGCAAAATGAATGCGGGCAATGCCGCAGGCCAAAACCAAGGGGTAGGTTATGAAAAACACAGACACAAATACTCGGATGTCCACAGCTTGCAACCCTATAAGTAAAAAAAGTGTGAAACAATTCACAAATAGCTTTCCGCCAATCCATAGAAGGCCGGGAATGAGGCCCAGTGCATCGAGTTTCGGCCCCCTTCCCAGGTCCGCCAGGGCAAACATTCCCTGATTAAACAGTAACAATCCCGCTGCGGCGGCAAAATCCCGTCCCGGAGGCGCATCGGCAATCCAAGTGTGGACAACTATCGCAAGCCCGGCAAGACATAGGGTGGACGCTATCCAAAAGACCATGCCGAAAATGTACCGCTTCATGATTCCGGCTCCTCCGGGGTTTCGCCGGCCGGGGATTCATCACCCTGGGGTGTCGGCCGGATCAGTTTCCACACTTCATAGGTCCCGTAGACAAAGCCGAGGCCCACCCCCAGAAGGACGCCCAGAGGTTCCCGTCCTGTCTTTTCATCCCAGCGGTGCCCCAGCCAGGCGAACAACCCCATCGCCACCGCAAAGCTGCTGCCCATCATCACCCCCGGATGCATCCGACCCGCTTCGTTCAGGTTGCGGTGAGTCTGGATCAGACGATTTGGGGGCTGCGGGTCTTTCATTGCCCCTCCCCTATGGTGCCGCCACAGGGATTTCAAGTGTTCTTGAAGATTGCAAGCCCCCTGTTTTTGACGTAGGGTCTGTCTTATGACTGAACATACGCCTTTCGATTTCTGGTACGCGGTCCAGAATACCCGGATTTTACAACTTCCCCGCAACAATCTCGAAACCTTCGGCACCACCCGGATTCAGTATCATCTGCTGACCGAGTCGATGGATGCCGTCAATGAAGTCCGGGTCCGTGAAGGTTCACTGAACGCCTCCCAGCCGCAGATCCTCCTACCGGACCACTTCAAACGCAAAAACCTTCAGGGTTTCGAAGACGAAGAAACCAACCGGTTTCTGGACTGGCTCAAAACCCATCAGCCCGACATGCGCTTTTTGCAGTACGGCTTCACCATCAGCAAACAGGACATCAAAGATTCCGTCCTGCACGACAGCATTGAAGTCGTCACCGAAAACGTCCTCAAGGAAGTCGCCGGACGGGATCAGGGCAACAGCGCAGTGCTGCTCGGGGTGGAGCAGCCCTGGGAGGTCTCTCTTTTCAAAATGATGGTTGATCTGGTCGAACGCTCCGCGCCCGGCCAAATTTCCGCCCTGCAGGAGCGCAATCTGATCCCCAATCCGAACCGGGCCGCGCAGGAGATCGAGCAGGAATTCCAAATCGCGGAACGGGATCCCGCCCGCGTTCCTTACCTCTACAAACAACTCCACCGCCACGGAGTCTTCGAAGAACATCAGGACCGGTTTTTCGCCCTTGTCCGACGATCCGAAAAACGGTCTTGATTCCACGTCCTGTTCTGAAGCATCTCCCCGTTTTTTTTCATGGGTTTAAAAACAAGCTCTGGAGCTTGATTTAACCTATTCCAAACTCCATAGGTTGTTTTTCACAAAAAAAATGTTCATGCATCGAAAACTTCCGGTTGCCATGTCTGCGATTGCGATCAGCATTGCATTCACGATTCTTTTGTCTGTGACATCGATTGAGTTTTTCAGCCAGTATGGCTGGAACCTCTTTCGGTTTACGCCGTTTATCTGCGGATCAATTTGCAGTATCATCTATAATAGAAAAGGTGACAGGAAATTCGGCGAAACGGTCTCGGTTTCTTTTCTGGCCGGGTGCTTGAGTTTATTGGCATTTCTGCTGATGGGTTTGGAGGGAGTGATTTGTCTGGTGATGGCGGCTCCGATTATGCTGCCCTGTTTTCTGCTGGGAGGGGTTGTAGGGTATAAACTGTCTCATCTATCCGCTTTCCGCAGCGGCGGGCCGGCAAGTCTAATTCTGATCCTGGTACTTTCTCCGGTCATGATGGGTTTCGAATCGGCCTTCAGCCCGGAATCTGAACTGCGCGAAGTATCCACCCGGGTGAACATTAACGGAACCGCTGAAGACGTTTGGCGGGAGGTCA
>PXDP01000010.1 GCA_003565035.1 PVC group bacterium
CAGCGCACGGGGCACGGTGGAAAAAACCTGGGGCGGGGTGCGGCGCTCCGAGGCCGCCCCCCCCTCCGGCGAGATGCTTCCCGTGGCGGACCGCGAGGAAATCCGCTCCGAAGAAAAAGAACGGATTGCGGCGGCCGCCTGTGACCGGGTCAACGACGGGGATATCCTGTTTATCGACGGCGGCACCACCACCCGCCGCATGGCCCCGCGACTCGCCGACCGCCCGGTCCGCATCCTCACCAACTCCATTCTGATTGCGCACATGATCGACCGGCTGCGGCGCAGCCCCGGCGGCGCGGAGGTGTTTCTCACTGGCGGCCTCCTCTATCCGGGCTCCGGCCTCCTCGTCGGACCGGAGGCGGTGAAAAGTATTCGCGCCGTTCATGCCCACAAAACCTTCCTTTCTGTCGGCGGTCTCGACAGCGACGGCGGAATGAACACCAATCAGCTCGTGGTCGAGGGCGAACGGGCCATGATGGCGGCCTCCGACCAGACCCTCGTCCTCGCGGACAGCAGCAAATGGAACCGCCGAGAAATGTCCCGGGCCTTCTCCTGGAACGAAATCGCGGTTCTGATCTCCAATGCGCCTCCGCCCGGCCCCCTCCCCCGCGGCGTGGCGTTTGTTCAGGCCTGATGTCACTGTATGACCCGGCGGAACCGGTCAATATCCTGCGAAGAGACCCGCCCATTCTTAAACAGGGACGAAGTCCCCGCCACCAGCACATTCGCCCCGGCCTCCACCATCCCCGGGATATTCTCCCAACTGACGTTACCGTCCACCTCCACATCCGCCCCGGAACCAATCGCATCCAGGCGACGGCGGCACTCACGAAGTTTTTCCAGACAAAACGGAATCAGCTTCTGACCGGCATAGCCCGGATTCACCGTCATGATCATCACCTGATCCACAAGCGGCAGCAAATGGGCCAACGTTTCCAAGGGCAATGATGGATCAACGGAAATCCCCGGAGACGCTCCCAGTTCGCGGATCCGCTCGATGACCCGCACCGGCTGCCTCACGGTTTCCGGATGAAAACTCACCCGCGCACCGGGAAAGGGACAGAACAAATCCAAATACCGGTCCGGAGACTCAACCATTAGATGAATATCCATCGGAATCGTGGTTTCTTTAGCCACTGCCCGGCAAAAATCCGGGCCCAGCGTGAAATTTGGCACATAATGCCCGTCCATCACATCAATGTGGAGCCACTCGATCCCCCCCGCCTCAAACGCGGCCAGCACTTCCGGTAAATGAAAGGGGTCCGCACACATCATCGAGGGGGATATCATCGCGTTTTTTTTCTTCATGATCGTTTTATGATTGACTTATGATCATAAGTCAATCATAAAAGCATCATGAAACAGTCAATTTATCATCTTGATCGACCCCAGGGGGAATTTATTGAAACGACAGCCCCGCTGCCGACACCGGGCAAAGGGGAGATCCTCCTGCGCACCCGCAGAGTGTCGGTCTGTCAGTCGGACGTGGTGATTTATCAGGTCGGGCTTCCCCGCATCAAAAGCTGGCCTGCCATTCTGTTTCATGAGGTGAGTGCCACCGTGGAGGCCGTGGGCGAAGGGGTGGAGCGGTTTGCCCCCGGCGATCTGGTGGGGCTCGGCTGTGACATTCCCTGCGGGAACCGCGACTGCATGTATTGCGGAGACCACGGCACCGGTGACTGGACCTGCTGTCCGAACACTCAGGCCACCGGCCATGAATTCCCAGGCTTTGCCCGCAGCCATGCCCTGCTGCCGGACTGGTTTGTGGACCTGGGCCCGATGATGAAATTTCCGGCCGGGTTCGATCCCGATGCCGCCTGTCAACTGGAACCGCTGGCCTGCACCCTGGAGGGCATGACCCGCGTCAACCATTGCATCGAAAATCGGGTGGTGGTGCTCATCGGCGCAGGATCACAAAGCACCTACGCCCTCCAGTGCGCACAGGCGATGGGGGCCCGGAAAATCATCATGGTCAACCGCGGGCGCGAACGTTTGGAGCGGGTGCTGGCCGATTTCGGAGACGAACGGGTTGAGGGCATTCTCTGGGATGAGAATGTGGTCCGAAATGTGTTTAAGGCCTGTCTTCCTTTTAACGAACCCCACTTCGTGATGATGAATGCCCCCTGCCGGGAAGGGTATGAATTATCCGTCAAACTCATCGGCTATGGCACCGTGCTCGATGCCCATGCGGGCGTAAAAGGGGCGGAAGGCAAACCGCGCATTCCCCATGAAGTGGACCTGAACAACGATATTCACTACAAACTGCAGTGCCTCCAGGCCACCCACGGCTCCTCCATGCACGGCATCCGCCTGGCCCACGAGCTTCTCTCCACCGGAAAGCTGCCGAATCTGCCGAAAATGACCCGCGCCGACGAACGCTTCTCCCACACGCAGCTCCTGTCGGCCCTTCAGCGCGCGGCAGACCGCGACAGCCTCAAAGTCATCATCACCTTCGACGAAACCCCATGAACGCACTCCAGCTCCAGGCCCCCGGCCATTTCGTTTTCCGCACGGATCATCCTGAACCCACCGACAATCCCGGGGCCGACTCCCTCCGCGTCCGCGTGGCCGCCTGCGGCATCTGCGGCAGCGACATTCCCCGCGGATTCAATCCCGGCGGTGCCTACCACTATCCCATTGTGCTCGGCCACGAATTCAGCGCCGTCGTGGATGAAGACGCGCACGGATTTGCCAAGGGCGACCGGGTGGCGGTCTTTCCGCTCCTTCCTAAACCCGGAGACCCCGGCTTCGACACCGGCGATTTCGCCCAGACCACCAACTACGATTATTTCGGGTCACGCCGGGACGGGGGCATGCAGGAAATCCTGCGCGTGCCCGCCGCCAATCTGTTCCGGATTCCGGATGACGTGAATCTGCTGCACGCCGCCTGCACCGAACCCGCCGCCGTTGCCCTGCACGGCGTACGCAAGCTCCGCATTCAGGCCGGCGACACCGGACTGGTGATCGGCGCGGGCCCCATCGGCAACATGACCGCCCAGTGGCTGCGCATTCACGGGTGCGCCCGGGTCCTGATCGCCGATGTGGATCCCGGAAAACTCGACATCGCCGCCGCCATGGGGTTTGAAACCATTCACGCCCGGGAAACCGACACGGTTGAGGAGGTGAAACAGCGCACCGGAGGCCGCGGGGCTGAACGGGTGGTCGAGGCCTGCGGATTGCCGTTCACCTTCCGGCAGGCCCTCAACGCCGCCGCCACCTTCGGCGAAGTGCTGCTCCTCGGAAATCTTCACGGCGAATTCCAGCTCCCCGAAAAAGAATTCTCGAGCATCCTCCGCCGAGAACTCACCCTGCATGGAACCTGGAACAGCAAAGTCGTACCCCGGGGAACCGACGACTGGTCCACCGTCCTCAAATACATGGACCGGGAACTGCAAATCGCCCCCCTCATTTCCGACACCCCCACCCTCGAAGATGGCCCCGCCATCTTTGAGAGCATCCACAGCCGCAAGGCACCCCACAAAAAAGTCATCTTCCGCGTCCAACCGGAGCTGTTGTCATGAATCTCTCCCTGGGTCTCAAAACCGACTGCATCGAAACCCGCTACAGCTTTGACTGGCTCTTCGACCTGCTCGCCGAAGAGGGGATCCCGAACGTCCAGCTTGGCAGTTTCTACGAACTCTATGCCCTGGAGGATGACTACTTTGCCGACCTCCGCCAAAAAGCCGAATCGCGGGGGCTTCACATCAAAAGCGTCTTCACCGCCCACCGGGAACTGGGAGGATTTTTCATTGGCGACCCCCGCATGGAGCGCGCGGCCCGCAAAGGGTTCGATCGCCTCATTGAGGTGGCCGCACTGGTCGGTGCAGAGCACGTCGGCTCCAATCCCGGAGCCGTGCACCGCGATGCCCCGCCGTCCGCAAAAACCATCGGCTCCGACTGCTACCTCCGCCACATGAAAGAACTCATGGTCAAAGCCCGGGACCTTGGCCTCAAGGCCCTCACCATCGAGCCCATGTCCTGTCTGGCCGAACCGCCCACCACCCCTGAGGAAATGCGCCACTACATCGGAACCCTCAATGCCTACCATGCCGGCAACCCTGACCGCACCGTTCCGGTGTGGCTTTGCGGGGATATCAGTCACGGACTCTGCGATCTCAGTCAAACCCGGATTTTCAGCCACATCGATCTTTTCAGAGCGGCCATTCCCATGATGTGCGAGTTCCATTTCAAAAACACCGACAGCGTGTATGGCTCCACCTTCGGCTTCCGCCCCGCCGAACAGGCCAAAGGAGTGGTGGACCTCGCGGAAATCAAATCCATCTGCGAGGCGCACACCGCCGCCTGGCCGGTGAAAGAAGTGACCGGCTATCTGGAAATCATGGGACCCAAAATCGGACGCGACTACAGCGATCCTCTGCTTGGCGACGAACTCCGCAAAAACCTCCGCCTCCTGAAATCGGTCTTCACGCCAACGCAATCCCCAGTGGAGGCCGAGTGCCCATGATCTCCTTTGACCCCTTTGACTGGCCGCACGAAGTTCCGGCGGACTGCCCCTTTCCTCCCTCGTCCCTTTTTCAGGGTGTCCGCTTTCTGGGCCGCTGCAGCGACTATCAAACCGGGGACACCTTTTACCCAAGCTGGGGCGCAGACGATGTGCTCTACTCCCCCTTCACCGACGGAAGTGTCGGAGACAGCTTTTCCTGGTCCTCCGGGTTCATGCAGACCGGATATCCCAAAGATAATCCACAGTTCACGGGCGGCTTCCTCACCCGCCGCGCCACCACCGGCCACGCACGGATCCTCGGCGACGATCCGCTGAACCTCCGCATCGAAGCGCTGGGCACCCACGCCGCCGACCCCTATCCCTATGGCGGACGCTATCCCTGCGGCAGCCTCCACCACCGGGGCGTCTGGTATTACGGCACCTACTGCCTCTCGCCCTATGCCGAAACGCCCTACGGCGGCACCGTATACAACTGGCCGCATCTGGGCCCCCTGGTGGGCTTCCGTATTTCCACAGACAACGGGCGAAGCTGGGTGGACACCCCTCACGAACCTGCCCGGCCCCTCTTTGGCGAATCCGGTCTCTGCGGCCACCCCGTCAAAATCGGGGCCCCTCATTTTGTGGACTTCGGCCGTGACATGTCGGAAAGCCCGGACGGTTATGCCTATCTGACCGCCCAGGGCTCCGATCTCCGCCTCCATGCGGGCGCCCGCTTCGCCCACCTGAGCTGGATCACCGCCGATCAAGTCTACCTCCTGCGGGTCAAGCCCTCCATCGAAACGATCAACGATCCCGCCGCCTATTCGTTTTTCGCCGGCCACACTCCCGGCGGGGAAGCCATCTGGACCCATAATTTCAGCGCGATACAACCGCTGCTCGAATGGCCCGGTGCCATGGGCTGCGTCACCGCCACCTGGCATCCCGGCCTCAAACGGTATCTAATGTGCGTGACCGACGGGGGCAACACCTGCTCGCACATGCACAGCTATCTCCTCGAGTCCGAACAGCTCACCGGCCCCTGGCGCATGGCCGCATCCCTGCGCAACTTTGGAGAACAGGCCTATTTTCTGAATATCCCCTCCAAGTTTTTTCACCCGCAGGACCCCACGCGCATGTGGCTGTGCTATTCCGGCAATTTCGCGCCGGAGTGGAACGGCGTGACCATCCGCGTCAACCCGCCCGGCACCCGCTACGGGCTGGTGTTTCAGGAAATTCAACTCCTGACCGGCCGCTTGTAATTCTGTACGCCTTCAATCATCGCCAGCATGTTTTCGACCGGCGTTCCGGCCTGAATATTGTGGCAGGAACAGGGGAGATACCCCCCTCCCGTCCCAAGAGTCTCCAGACAATGTCGCACCTCCTCCCGCACGTCCTCCGGCGTGCCGTAAGGCAGGACCTGCTGATTTTCAATGCCCCCATGGAAGAGAATGCGGTCTCCGTACTCCGCCTGAAGGCTGGCACAATTCATACCCGGACAGATATGCTGCACCGGATTGAGCACATCCACCCCGGCCTCAATCAAATGCGGAATAAACGCCCTCGCCGCCCCATCCGTGTGAAAGAGAACTTTTTTGCCATGACGGTGGATCAGCTCACACCAGCGGGTCAGCCGCGGTTTAAGATGCTCCTCGAAGGCCGATACTGAAATGAGCTGACTCTCCTGCGTGCCCATATCATCGGAGATAAACACCAAATCAATCAGATCGCCGAGTTCCGTCAAAAACCGATCCAGCAGCTCTGTCTGGACGGCCTCGATTTTGTCCAGCGCCGCCGAGAGAAATTCCGGCTCCGCCACCACATCCATCAACGCGTTTTCCATGCCGCGCATGTGACAGTAAATTTCAAACAGGGACACCCACGGGCCAATCGTGGCAAACTGAAATTCACGGGCCCGCTGCGCCAGTTCTTTGGCTGCGGCTACATTAAAATCGTCCACAACCGGCCACAGCGGATAGGCGTCCAACTCGTCCGGATCCTCCATTTCGGCCAGCGGACCCTCCCCGTATTCCTGATATTCGGCCGCACCGGACTGCACTTTAAAGGTGGGCACCCCCCAGGGATCCATGCCCTCACTGTCATTCGGATCAAATTTCTCCTGCCGATAGCCCGGAAAAATCCACACGATCTTGTCCACGCCAAGCTGCTGATACAGGGCCAGCTCATCCGTGATGCCGGTGTGTTCCCGCAGAGCGGTGAGCACCTCCGGTGTCAGCCAGATATCTATGGGCGGCCGGTCTGTCGGTTGGCGGTCAAGAACGGCGCGGACGCGTTGCAGTGGGGTCATAAGGAATCTCCAGGGTTGACCTATACCCTACTGGAATGGACCACGCTTCTCCATACACAAAGCCGATATTATCTATTCGTAATGCTGTCTTTGAGTTTTTTCCCGTCACCGGCCCGCCCCGGTTTCAGCCGCGTGGAGGTCACCTGCCCCTCACTGTGCAGCAGAATCCCTTTTCGCTTCAAACGTTCGGCGAGTTGGCGGATCTCTTCGGATAGGAATGGATGCGTGGAACCTGCTTTCGTGAGATAGACAAAGAGATCGGGTTTTTACCCGTTCGAATCGGGTCCGTGCATTTCGTCCTTCTGGATCGCTGTGTAGGGTATCCAGATGATCCACCGTCTCCTTACCCTGACCTTTCTCTCCGCCCTCCTCTCTCTTTCTGCGAAAGCCTCCAGCTCCGCCGTGAACTGGCTGCTTGTGTACGATCCCGCAAGTCCTCACGCCGCAAGCCTGGCCTCCCACTATCAGCAGACCCGCAACATCCCGGATACAAATCTTTTTGCCTACGACTTTCCCAAACTGAATCCGGGCAGTTACACCGTTTCGCAATCCA
>PXDP01000252.1 GCA_003565035.1 PVC group bacterium
GTCTGGATGCGCATTGCCGAAACCCATCGGCTCTGTCCTTATGCCTTCCAGATGCACGCCGTCCGCGAGGCGGATGTGATTTTGGGGGATGTTAATTTCGCCCTCGACCCCGGAGCCAGACTCGCCTTTCTGTTCGAAACCACGCCGGAGCGGGTGGGCCTCTTGATCGATGAGGCGCACCATTTGCCCGAACGCGCCCGCGGCATGTATTCGGCCTCGCTGAACCTCTCCGACATCACCAAAGCGGTCCGGAGCCTGCCCGCCGAATTGCGGAACCTCGCGCCGGTGCTGCGGCGGGTGGTGAATGCCGCCAAAGCCCTCGAACTCACAGAAAAGGGAGGCGTGCGCATGACCGAAGCGCCGCCCCGCGAAGTCGGTGAGGCCTGTCGCCAGGCCCGCGAGGCGCTGGAGCAGAGTCTTGCCGGGCATGCCGGCCTTCCCGACGATCCCCGGCCGACGCTGTTGCGGGCCACGCAGACCTTCTGGATGTCCGTTGAACGCCACCAAAGTGCCCATGCCACCTATCTGGACGGCGGAGAGCTGGTGCACTTCTGCCGCGATCCCGCCGAACCGCTGGCCCGCGATCTGGATGCCCTGCGGGCGGCGGTGCTCTTTTCCGCCACCCTTCAGCCCATGGCCTCCATCCGCCGGCTCACCGGCAGTCAGCAGGGAATGGACCGGGAACTGATTCTGGACTCTCCTTTCGACCGCGCCCGCTTCCGGGTGGAGCGCGAGTACGGGATCCCCGTGGTCTGGCGTTCGCGCGGTCCCGGCATGTACGACAAGCTCACCGCGCGGATACGTCAGTTTCTGGAGGCAAACCCCGGCAAGACGCTGGTGTACCTGCCCTCTTACAGTGTGTTGGATGAAGTCCGGCGGCGCCTGCCTGAGGACGATTTATGGATGGGGCCGGTCATCACGCAGCCGCGCGGACTTCAGGAGGAGGAGGCCCGCGCATTTTTGGAGCCCTTCCGGAATCAGCCCGGCCCCCTCACGGCCCTGACCGTGCTTGGCGGAGTGCTCAACGAAGGGATCGATCTGCCCGGCGAGGCGCTCACCGGGGTTGTGGTGGTCGGCATTGGACTTCCCGGCGTGGAGCCGGGGCGGGAGCTGCTCAAAGCCTGGCATCAGGAGCGGGGCGAGGACGGCTTTGCCCTCGCGTACACCCTGCCCGGGCTCTGCCGGGTGCGACAGGCACTCGGCCGCGTCATCCGCGGACCCGAAGACCGCGGCCAGGCCCTTCTCCTCGACCCCCGCTTCGAACACCCGCTCTACCGGGATTTTTGATTTGAGCGGAATTTTCCGTATTTTGACAGGTATTTTAAAGAAACTTCCAGTATTTTAAAACGGCACTTATCCCGTTGGGGGATTCAGGAACAGCCGGCTGGATTTGGCGTGTTCACCGGGGCGGGGGGCGGATGGAATCCCCCGTGTAAGGCGGGGCGGGCCAAGCTGCCCGAGCGTGCGGGCCCAATCATAATGCGGATTTCGGCTTAGAGCATGGTCAAGCGCAATGAGGTCGACCGATGCCGCGGATGTCAGCAATTCATATGCAGGGGGCTGCCGGTTTGCGTCGGCCCGCAGGCAGGCATCCGCAGGCATACCCGCCTCTTTTAACGCGGCTGCCACCTGCGCGTCTGAAAGTTTTTCACCGCATATATCCGATACAGCGTCCGCGCGGCCCATCCAACGGATACAAGGGGTGTCTTCATAGAATTCGGTGATTTCAACAAGGTCGCCGAGACGCACCCGGGTGATTCCTGCATGGTTGGTGAGAATTGGCCGGGCGCACATGCCGGATTCCAGCTCATGCGCCAGGAGCAGGTGCCCGGACAGGGTTTCAAACTCCAGAAAACCGTTCAGAAGGGCCAAAGGTGTGTGTCCCCGCCATGGAATGCTGATCACCCCTTCGGTGAGCCACAGGCCTTTGCGCTGCAGCGTCGCATGAGGGAAGGCCTGTCGAAGTCTTTCGGCATGGCAGGCGCAGGCACCGTCTGCCCAGCAGGAAATGACCGCCAGATCTGGCCACTGCGTTTTCAATTGCTCGAAGTCGTCCGATTCGAACAGGGCCTCAAGATACCCGGGATGCCAGATGGAGAGAAAGCGGAGATCGCGTGCCCGTTGCAAGAGAGT
Organism: PVC group bacterium; assembly: GCA_003565035.1. Lineage (GTDB taxonomy): Bacteria > Verrucomicrobiota > Kiritimatiellia > SS1-B-03-39 > UBA6053 > PXAS01. The sequence continues at coordinate 2,134 of PXDP01000252.1, forward strand.
GGTGACTTGGGACTTCCAGACATCCCCGCGCAGGGTGGCAACATCGGTGGGGACGACAAGCAGACGCTGGAACAGCTTACGGACAACTGGATTCAGATACGCCCTGTCATCGGCGTATCCCACAGGCAGAGCGGCATCCGGCACAGAAAAGGATTTCGCCGGGGAGGTGGCGATATAGGCCCGTCCCTGCTGAATTCGGGGATGACCGTAAAGGGTATCCCCGATCCATAAATCGACGGCCAAAGCATACTCGCGGCGGCTGGCGGAGGTCATGGGAATCAGCTTGACGGGTCCGGTGCTGCCGCCGGTGGGTACCAGCCGTTCAACGGGTGTCCGGGTGAGCACTTCCTTTTCGCCGTGCAGAATTCGTTTCACCCACCCTTCCCACTCCGGGGGATCCAGTACCGGCACCTGCCGACGGAACGCGTCCAAAGCGGTATGGGCATTCAGGCCGTGCGCCCGGGCAAAGGCGGTCCCCGCCAGTTCCCGCATACACGCGGCGTGCACCTGTCTCTGGGCCTGTTCCGGGTGCCGCAGGGCTTCCCTATATCGGCGCATGGCCGGGCGGACACTTCGGGACCAGCCGGCCCAGATCAGGCGTTTCATGCCCCGTTCGTCCTCAGGAGGCGCCGGGCCCGCCGACTCCAGTTCTCCGGATGCAGACAGACCAGGCTGACGAGTTCGTCTCCCTGGATCCACCCCGGATTGCGGGTTTTAAAGAAATCATCCAGCGGATAGTCTTCCCGTACCTCCGCGTCTGCACCCTTTTGTACATAAGCCCCGGGCAGCCGCACCACGCCGGTTCGCGCATCGTAAGCGGTTCCGTATTCCCGCCGGGCCAATTGATGGCGCAAGGCGGTTTCCTCCGGAGTTTCGTCTTCTATCTCGTTCGGAGTGACCCGGTTGAACATGACATATGGAATCCGGAAGGTGCGCGGGCCGGAGGCCAGCGCACACCACCAGTCGCATTTTTTCCAGAGTGCCGCGGCCCAGGCCCGGAAAAAGGCGGCCGAGGCCAGTCCGCGCACCTCTGCAGCAATCAGCATGTCACCGGCATACATCACCCGCAATCCGTCAATCGGAACGATTTTCAAGCTGTTGAAGCCGACCACCCGGATTCCGTCACGAATGACAAAGACGGTGTCTTTGGCCCGGAAATCCGACTCGAAGCGTTCCGGACCGATGCCGCTGTAGTAGCGGTCAAAGAGCCTCCACATGTCCCGGGCCGTTTCAGGAGAAACGGTATCGGCGGGCAGGACATCACAGCGAAGACTCATAACCAGACTCCTTTCCAGGGGGGGACAGGGGGCAAAGCAGCATCGGGATCCCAATGAACCGAATAGAGAGTACTTTCCCAGGCGATGGAAGAGCGGGGCAGGCTTCGCCGCCAGCGTTGTGCTTCGGGACAATCTCTGGGGACAGTGAGGATCACCCCGTCCAGTCCTTTTGCGCGTCGGAGGGATGCGGGAAAGGACTCTGGAGACATTTCGGCGTGAGCGATGCGGATACGGTGGCGGGGCGGGGGCAGGCCGGGGAGGCCGCAGGCGTAAGCAACGCGGGCGATGCGGTACAGGGCCCCGTGTCCGGCGGAAATGGCGGCGTAGCGGTGTCCGTCCGGGCGCAGGCCTATGCGAATGAAGTCGGACGCATCCAGGCGGCCCCGGCGGTTGCGGGCCGGCAGCGGGACGAACCAACTGCGGATCTCCTGCCGGGGGGTGTAACAGGGGAGCCAGGAGCGTCGGTGATGTGTGGAGGGACGGGAAAGCAACAGACGGCGGGCGGGGACATTTTCGGCTCCGATACAGGTCCAGGCATGTTCGGCGCCGGAAAGCCCGGCCTCATACCCCCGGGTCCAGAGCGAACGCGGCAGACGGCCGCGCAGATTCGGCGCCAGCCGCAGGCCGCCCAGATAGCGGTGTCCGTTAGGCCAGTCCCAGCTCATGCCTGCCGCCACCACCGTGCCGTTCCGATCCACAACGACGGTATGGAGACCGGTACACTCCGGCGGCGGCATCAGGGAATGCAGTCCCCAAATCAATGCGATCTTACCGGGCATGGGGAGCCGGGAAAGTGTGACCACGGCGGGGGCATCCGCCGGCGCGGCGTCCCGGAGAATCATGTTTCGTTCCCTCCCACCTCCAGCAGAGGACGCGGATCATTCCGGTCGCCCAACGGCATGCCACTTCGTCCGACCGTATCTTTTTGATGCATAAGGTTGATCATCCAGTAGTTGAAGCGCATCCACAGACCCCGCCGCAGGATTTCGTGTCGCCGGTAGCGGCGGGCGATGCCGGACCACCTGTAGAAACGCCGGCGGGCATTCAGACAGCCGGTCTCCAGCATTTCCCGGCTCATGCCCAGCGGAGTGAAGGGAATCTCATTGTAGCGGTACGACTCGTCCAGCCACCAGGCGTCGTGGACGAGACGGTTTTCCGAGCGCAGCCGGGCGTACAGCGGGGTGCCTGGAAAGGGGGTAATGTGATTGAAGGCCGCAATAAATAACCCTTGATCTATGGCAAAATCGACCGTTTGCTCGAAAACGTCCGGCGTATCGTGATCATTCCCGAAGATGAAGGTTCCATAGACGCACAGTCCGGCCTCCCGAAAGCGGGCCAGGGTTTCGACGTGCCCGCCCCGCAGAGTGTTAAAGCGTTTGTGCATACCGATGAGGGTGCGTTCGTCCAGACTCTCCAGCCCGATGAGGACACCCACACAGCCGCTCTCCCGCATGGCATCCAGCAGGCCAGGCGTCCAGGCGGCGGTGTTGCTGGCTTGGCTGACCCAGCGGAGGCCCCGGCCTCGGAGGGCCGCACAGAGTTCCAACGCCTTGTCTGGATCGGAGGCGAAATTGTCGTCCACAAAAAAAATCATACCTTTTTTCTGCCGGATTTCATCAATCTCCTCCAGCACCTGGGAGACCGGCGTATGGCGGTGCGAGGCCTGAAAGGCGGCGGTGATGGCACAGAAATCACAGGTGAATCGGCATCCGCGGGAATACTCAACCAGCCCCACGGGCAGATAGCGTTTTCCGGCAAAGATTGAGCGGTCCGGGCGCACCCGAATGACCGGACGTCCGGCGGCCTGATAATGACGCTGCATGTTACCCGCCAAAAAGTCCTCCAAAAGCCGGGGGAAGCTTTCCTCCGCTTCTCCGCTCACCACCGCATCCGCATACCGCAGCACCTCCTCCGGACAAAGGGTGGCGTGGAATCCCCCCATGACCACCGGAATGCGCCGGCGCCGGAACGCGCCGGCAACCTGATAGCATCGCCGTGCGGTGTAGGTTTCAATGCTCATGCAGACGAGATCGGCCGGCAGGCTTTCGTCGATTTTCTCAAAGCGGTCGTCGATAAAATGAATGTCCACCCTGTCGCCCAGCGTAGCCCGGGCCAGAGATGCAATCTGCGCCGCCGGCAGCGGTTGCATACTCCAGGTTTTGATGTAGTGGGTTTGGCCGACCCGCCGTCCCACGCAGGGATGAATGATAAGCAGGCGTAGCGCTTTCATGGGCAAAGCCCCGGGCGGGCCAGACCCCAGTCGCAGGTGTAGAATTTATGCAGGTGATGGGCATAGCGGCGATAGCTGAGATTGGTCACCAGCGCCAACGGCAGAGAGACCGGACTGCGGCGGATGCGCCGGGCGCAGCCTGAAAAGGAATACGCCAGTTTCCAAGCCCGCTCCGACCCCTGTTCCACTTCCATGGGGGTCATGCCCAGGGGCTGGAAGACACAGTGCTGTCCATCATACTTCCCCCAGTCCCGATGCAGGATGCGGCCCGCCTTATCCAGACGTTGAAAGAGAGGCGTGCCCGGAAAAGGGGTGCTGATGGCAAACCGGGGCAGGTCAATTCCCGCCTCAACGGCAAACCGGGCGGTCTTCTCGAAAACCTCTGGAGATTCGCCGTCGTTGCCGAAAACAAAACATCCCTGCAGGGCAATATTTTTCCGGTGCAGCGCCTGCACCAGTTCCGCATAGGCCTCGGGATGATTAAAGGGTTTGTTCATATCTTTCAGTGCTGCAGGATCGATACTCTCCAAGCCCACCAGCAAGCCGCTGCAACCACTCCGTGCACAGGCATCCAGCAGTTCCGGATCCTCGGCGATGCGGGAGGTGGAGAGCCCGAACCATTTGATTCCCAGCGGCTGAAGCGCATGAAAGAGTTCCAGCGCGTACGTGCGGCTGGAAATCAGATTCAGATCCACAAAAATGATGCGTTTTCCGCCGTGCCGCCGAATATCTTCGATCACATGTTCTACCGGCTTGAACCAGACGTTTCTGCCCCAGGCGGCCGGCGACACGCAGAATTCGCAGCTGTGATGGCACCCCCGGGTGGCCTCGAAGACCGCGTCGGTCAAGTATTTCCGGCGCGGCAGTACGGATCGGTCCGGAGGGGGACTCCGCAAAGTGTGCGGCGGTTGTTCGTGATAATCCATCTGCAGGTTTCCCGCCTGCCAGTCGCGCAGCAGCTTTGGCCAGGAAACTTCGGCCAGACCCTGCACGATCGCATCTGCATGCGGCCGGGCATCGTCGGGGACCAGCGTGATATGAGGCCCCCCCAGTACCACAGGAATCCCTCGGCGGCGGAAAACTGCGGCCAGCTCGTACGCCCGGGGGGCAGAGCCGGTGATGACCGTCATGCCCACCAGATCCGCCTCCAGCGTTTCCGGATTAATACTTTCCGTCCCTTCGTCATAACAACACAGCTCAACCGGCACATCCTCGGGAATCAATGCCGCCAGAGTGGGAAAGGTCTGTGGCATGTACCGCAGTCCCCGCCCGAAGATCCCGCCGCGGTGACGATAGAGCGGCCCTTTTGGACTGATGAGGACAAGCCGGGGCTTTTTCATGTCTTTTTCCTAAATAAATCCCGAATCCTTGGCAAGCCGCATTTTTAATCACGACAGTTTTATTGTCAAAACTGGAGGCTGCGGCAGTAAAGGGCGTGTTAACAGGTATTTAAAATCTCAGGCCATCTGCGTCGAACTGGACGACAATATAGGATTTCTATTCGGCCCAACCAAGTTTCAAAAGATTATGTGGTTCTTCACGGGAATGAGGGACAACGTGGTCGTATTGAAGCCACATCGCCTGGAATGCGGCATGTTGAGCGGAATTTGATTTCCCCCACAAAAGGGATTCAGGGTAGGTTTTTCTGAGCTTCTCCCGCA
>PXDP01000486.1 GCA_003565035.1 PVC group bacterium
GAAAGGTTGATTTCCTGTTCCTGCAGGGCTTTGTTAAGCTCCTCGCGTTCGACGAGGTAGAGATCGGGCTGTGCGATCAATTCGGCAAACAGAAGCACGCCGACTTTGGGACCCTCGCCCTCCACACCGTCCCCCAGTTCGTTGAACGGGAGAATCGCGGCCGGGATCACGGGTTGGGCGGACACAAGGCCGGCGTTGAGCAGACTCAGTAGGATAAAAAATGCGCTTCGAAGGTTATGATTTTTCATGAGGTTGCGCTTTCGGTTTGGCGTTTCGTTTTAAGCTGACTTTAAATTATAGACGGATGACGCTGCGGGATCTTGGCGGATTAAGGAAAGTTTATTCTTTGGGCAGGACTAGCCGGAAGCCCCGGGGTTTGCTGAAGGCCTCGCCGCCATAGGCCGCAGCCTGAAGCGTCAGGCCTGCGGCACGCGAGGCCCAGTCGCCTCCCCGAGGCCGGAGAGGGTTGCGGCGGCGGGTGGCGCGGCGGTCATCCTGCGGAAACTCCACGGTTCGCTCCCAGACGGTTTCGCTGACATTTCCCACCAGACCGTAGAATCGGTTTTCGAATCCGTGGGGTGGAAAGGCGTTTACCGGGGCAACCGGCGGGTTGTGACCGGCGAAATCAGGGTGGATGCCGCCGGTGCTGTGGTCAAAGGCGTAAAAATCCGATGCCAGGTAATTGGCGTGTTGATGCGAAATCGTATCGCCCCAGGGGAAGCGGTCGGCGTGATCCGGATCGGCTCCCCGCGCGGCCCATTCCCATTCCGCCGCGCTGGGAAGGCGGTATCCGGCGTTCCAGTCCACGTATTCTTCGGTCCAGCGCCGGTCCCAGGGGCAGTTTCCAATGGCGGAGCGCAGTGCGGTCTGATGGGTCTTGTCGGTGTGATAAGCCGGTTTCAGCCCCTCCATTTCGCTGCGGGCATTGCAGTACAGCAGGGCATCGACAGGCGTAAGTTGGAACATCGGCCGGTTCGGATCCTGGATGTTGGTATCTATCCAGGTTTCAAACACCAAAGAAGACGTGAACGTGTATCCGTTATGAATTGCCCATCGGAAAACCCGGAAAAATTCTTCGTAGGTGGTTTTGGTTTCCGCCATGCGGAATCCGGGAAGGGTTAGGGTCACCGTTTCCGTCTGCCGGTTGCCGCGGGGATAGAGTGTGAAGGTTCCGCCGGGAACCTCGACAAAGGTGTCGCGTGGCCGGGAAAGCGGAATCTCCACGGCCGTCGGCGTAAAGGGGGGGATTCGGCTCCGGATTTCTTCCTGAAAAGCCTTCTGCGCCTGCAAATGGGTTTCACCTGGAAAGCGTAATGACGCGCTGGAGGCCTTGAGGAACTCACGAAGGGCCTCTTCGCGGATGAACAAGTGAATGCCATTGTGTCTCCTGGCGACCACATGACCCTGCCAAAGCTGGATGGACTCCAGAATCGAGTATGTCATGTCCGTCAACAGCCAGAGAGTTTGGGGCGGATCGGAAGGAAGCTCCATGGAGAGATAAAACAGGCCCTGGGTGCCGGCTTCATTCTCCCCGATATAGATCACGCCGTTTTGAAACGGAATCAGCCGACGGGCATCCGAATGTGCAGAAGGCCGCGCACCCGGGAAGATTCGTTGACGCATGTGGCGCAGTTTCGAACTCACATTCCGGTTGAGGATGAGATCCTTCATGAAGTCAAAAACGGGTTCATTCTCGTCGTGGTTCTGGGCCAGCAGCCATGCGTGAATATTTTCGGCGGCTTGAGGCCGCGACCTCCGCTTTGGTACCTGCTCCTCATCCAGTTCAAACCAGTCGATACGGCGGTACGCCCGGTCTATGATGGCAAAAAGTAAGGTTCCGGAAGCTTCTTTTCGCATGGAGACAATGTCAAAGGCTTCAAGACGGTCGAGGTCGTTCAGCGGCTCAGGGCGGTCAGTGTTTGCGATGATGTTTATCCTCTCCAGGTCTTCATCTGCGAACAGCAGTACCCCCGCTGAGTTTCGGGGGCCCCAGCCACTGATTCGGCCCTCGGAGTCGTAGTATTGATCCAAAAAGGGCTTGGCCAGCGCCACATAAATCCCGCCGGGCGTTTCCAGGAGATTGGCCACCATGTATCCCGGAAATCCCCAGTCCTTCAGCTCCACGACCTGAACAAGGTTCATCGCGTCATCAAACCGGTACAGGCTGTGACGGTGGGAAAAATATTGATGATTTTGCCCGCCCAGCATGAGTTGATACGGGTTTTTCCGCTGAAACGCGTCCGCGTCCGGGGGGAGTTCTTCCCGGGGAAAACGAATGGTTTTTGAGAGGGATAGTCCTTGATCCGTTCTGTGATACACTTCAAGCGCGGAGCCGTCATACAACTCGTCGGGCGGCAGCAGGGTGTGCACAAGCAGTGCGTCATGCCAAACGTGTATATCATTGACATGTCGGTGAACCGCCAGCCCCCGAACGCGAGTCCGTTCGCCAAAGGCCTCAACACGGAGGGGCTCCTGTCCGGTTGTTTCCAAATGCAGTCTGTCCAGAAAAATTCGCTGAGATATCAGCACGCCCAATGCCCGGAAGATCATTTCTTCTGAGAGCGTTTCGTAATGATCCGGGATTGAGGCGACACTGACCAAGCGCAGGGAGGGGTCTTCAAGCCGTTCCAAAATCAGCTCCTGCCGCAGATCCTCAAAGCCATACAGCTCCGGAACAAACCATCCCTCAGCTTCGATGGTTTCCCGAACCTCCCGGAACCCCTCATTGAACAGGCCCCTCAGTTTCGCCGGAACGTGCCGGTGGAGTGCATGAAAGTTAGCCGGGAACCGCATCGGATCGTCGGCAATCAGCCAGGCACATGTCCGGATGTGTTTGGCAAGCTGGCTATTCCAGGCCGGATCATTGTCCTGGTTCAGGTAGGTCAGGATTGCGAGGATGAAGTGCCGCAGATAGGTGTCATCCAACACCGTCTCTCCGCGGGTTTCAAAGGTCCCGCTCCAATCGCGGGGAACCATTTCAGGCACGGTTTTTACGGATGCCATCAAGGCCTCCACCTCTCCGGCATATTGCCTGCCGCGGAGGAATTCCCGGCCGTCTTTTGATTGGGACAACAGATAAGGAATGTGTTTCGTGGTTGAGGGTCGCGAAGCACTCAAAACCGCGTAAATCAGATTCTGCAAATCTTTTTCCCGATCCGTGGATTCATGAATCCGGCTGTACGACCTTGGCAAAGAAACGGTTTGCAGACTGCGTCTGTGCACGTCCTGAAGTCTCTCCCATTGTGCCCGGAGGTGCCGGTCCTGGCGGATTTCATCGCCAAAGCGCTGGTTGACCATATCCAGAAGCAGGCGGGCATTCCATCGGGTATGAGAATGGTCCATGGGAACCGTCGGCAAATAGGCAAACAATTCGACCAGCCGGCTGAGGGTCTGGGCAAGTTCTTCCCCGGTCGGATTTTCCAGGGCCATAATGTCCAGCATCCGTTGTTCATACAGCACCTGATAGAGCATCAGCGTGTTTCGGCGTTCGGTGGGGTGCAAAGCAAAAGCCGTGGTGGCCGCCTCCACGGCCCGGTCAAGTGCATTTCTGCGGTGATAAAACTCCGCCATACGGTGGAAGCGCCTGGACTCCGGTGCCAGATTGCGCACCGGACGGATAGAGGCGTCTGAAAAATATTCCGCCAGCCGTTCCAGAGCCCGGTCGGCAATGTCGATGGGTGTCAGGTCCGGGGTGATGGGAAACACGTCTTCAAACAGGTTCCGGTTTGAGGGCGTGGTGCCCCGGAGCGTGAACACCGTGCTGTCGGTTTCCCGGTGAATGAAGCCTTCCAGCATGACCACGCTTGACTGCAAATCGAGCTGAAGCCCCGGACTGATCGCCTCCTCCTGCAAAAGAGCGGCCAGCAAATTTCTTTCCAGCAGGACCAGAGAGGGGTCCTGAATGATCAGGCGCTGTAACAGCGTGTCCAGAGATGAAAACACGTGCCGTTCCCGCTCTCCCGCACCGCTGAGGCGGATGTCCAGCACGGAGACGCCGGCAAAGGTATCTGTTTTCAGCCAGAGTGTCTGCCAGGCGGGCAGAATGTTCTGCTCCAGTAGCTGTTGCATACCTGCCAGTCTGCGGTCGGTCCGGGCCGAATTCATTTCCAGCACCTCATCCGCGAGCCGGACGCCGGTGACCACATCCAGAGCCCGGATGCGGACCAGCCCGGCTTGATCCGGCTCGTCCTGCACGGATTCCGCGAGGATGAGCACATCCGCGGCAACCCACTCGCGGAGATCAAAGCGCCGGTCCTCTTGACCGCCCTGCACAAGGAACAGATCCCGTTCCCTCAGAAGCGCTTCACCGGCGGCCCGTTCCAGAAAAACCATTTCGGTCTGCTCAACCGTGCCCACAAGCAAGGCCATCCAGACCCGGGCCTCCGCATCGACGGCGAGGAGACTCACCGCCGGAGTGGCGGGCCCCTCCGGCTCGGCGCGGGAAATCCCTGCCAACAGGTAACACACAAGAACAAATAGAGGAAGGCGCTTAAGGAACATGGGGCCTTTCTGGAATCGAATCATAGGCAAAAAATAAAAGCGCCCGAAGCTGCAGAAGCGGTTCCGGAGATCGTCCGGTTTTTCCGCGGAGGGAAATGCCGCAGAGCATCAGAGGCGCACCGCCCTCCTCGGTAATGCAAACCAGCGGCCACCCGGTGGCGGCGTTGAGTGCAAGTTTTACGTTCCCCCGGTCCGCAATTAGATCGATGGCCTCAAAATCCGGATCACTTTCCGCCAGATAAGGGATGGGATCGAAAAGACGTCCCCACCCCGAAAACTGAATATCCGGAGGATTTTTACCCTGATTGCGCGAAGGAAGATCCAGAAGGCCCTCGTCAGGCGAAAGAATGAGGACCGGAACGCCGGCGGCGGAGTGATTCAGCACTTGATCCAGAAAACCGGCGCGTCCCCGAATCGGAGCCCTTTCGCCCACCAGTAAAACGCCTCCATTTACCTCCGCAATCTCCCGGACGCGTCGGAAAGGGATTTTATGCTGCTGGAGCCAGTCAGAGGTTTCCCCAAGCGGATCGTAGAGCCAGAGCGGCCAATCGTTCAGCTGCTCTTTTCCAACAAACACGGCGCGTTCTGAAAAAATCCAGAGCTTGGTGGTTAGCGTATCGGTTGAACCGGTGAGGTTAAGCGTCAGCGGAACAGGAATTCCCGGCCTCGGCTCGGGAGCGGAGAAGCGGAGGGTTGCGGTGCCGTCGGCGTCCACTCCCAGCGTGCCCCGGGTGAGCGTTTTTTCCTCAAAATGGAACTCGAATTGAATTCGCCGGTTGGCATCGCCCGGAGCAAGGACGGTGACCTGCATCTCCTCGGCGTGGTAGAGGAGGTGGGGATGTAAAACGCGCATCGCTTCCGCAAATGAGGCCCTGCACATCAGCCCTGCGGCGATTCGGGCCAACGAACGGAAGAAAACAGATTTCATACGTTGTCACCCCATTCAGCGGTGTGCAGGGGCATTAAGCGCTGCACCAGACGCAGGCCGCCGCCGAGGGCGATGGGCTCGGAATCTGCCGGGGCGCCCGAGCCGGTGAGGGTGATCTGTTTGCGGGCTTCAAGATCCTGGATTCCCGGAAGCAGAAAATGACTTTCCACCAGCCAGATGTTCGCGGCCAGAGAATGAATCCAGACGGACACGGTTTCGTGTCCGGAAATAGCGGCTGGCGCCTGGGTCCAGTGATTTTCATGGGCCAGTACATCCCGCTGCCAAACTGTCTGCCAGGTTCCTTCTTCCGACTGCCGTTCAATTTCCATCCGCAGCACGAGTTCCGGTTTTTGGCTGGAAATCGGTGTCGGCTCCACATCCAGCAGCATTGCGGCGGGGTCGCCGGAGATCCAGACCGAATGCCCCTGAAAAAGCCGGGCGATTTCCTGAAAGAATGCCTTTTGTACGGTAAATCCGTTCTCTGTAGATGGCGTGTCAGCAACCGACGGCGGCGGCGGACTATCCGGACGCCGGACGGACCAGACCCAAAGCAGCACAACCGCCAGCGCCAGCCCCGCAAAACCAAACGGTGCCAACGCGGGGACGCGGAAGCCCGAACGCCGGGGGGATGGGTCTAATCGTGGAGCTTGCGCAATGGGCGGCTGAATGTCAACGGGCGGCAGGTCGCGGTTGATCCTGTTGCCCCAGGCCTTCAGTTCACGGTTGACGGGGTCGGGTTTATGCATGATGAACCTCCTGTTCCCATTTGGTTTCAGGGTCGATGGCCAGCGCTTTTTTCAGCGCTTTTCGGGCCTGATGAATGCGCCAGTAGAGGGTGGAACGCGTGCAGCCCTGAATGTCGGCAGCGTCCCGGGGATCCATGCCTTCGATCACGGTCAGCACCAGGGCGGTGCGCAAGGGGGGCTCCAGGGCTTCCATGGCGGCGGTGACCCGCTGGTTTTCTTCTTTCCAAAAAAGTGAATCTCTTGGCGTTTTGTGACCGGAATGCGGTTCCGGTGCCGCACTCAGCGTATTCAGGTGTTTGCGGGCGGTGATGATTTTGCGCAGATGCTCGTTTGCAGTGTTCACGGCAATGCGGCACAGCCAGGTCTTGAAACTGGCGTTTCCTTTAAATTGATGCAGATGGGCGGCGGCTTTCACAAAGGTGTCCTGAGTCAGGTCGTGAGCGGTGGATTCGTTGAGGACGATTTTTGCAATGATCCGGTAGACGGTGTCTACATGGCGGTGATACAGGTCTTCAAAGCTATCGGAGTCTCCGTTGGATGGAACGAGTTGCGGAAGGGGTGAGGCGTTGGGTGAATCATTCATCGTTTCGTTTCTACCCTTGTAGATGCAAGCCGCGAAAGAGTCTTGGCAAAAAAGAGATTATTTTTCCTCAATGATTCTGAAGACCATTATGCCCACTTCCCTTTTCTGAATATTCCACTTATGAAATGCGTTTCATATATGGAATTTTAATGAAATTATTCGAGGAGGGTTCTGGGGTTTGGATAAGCGTCAGAATAATGGTCGTCAGAATGAAAAGAGAAGAGTTTGTGAAACGTATTTTACCCCGCGAATGGCAGAGCCGTCCCACGAATGACATGATGGGAGGGCGAATCTCCGCACTTGTGCGCCGAAGGAGCCTCCGCTGCGGTGGCCGGGGAGGAAATGCTTATTCTTCAATAATTCTGACGACCATTATTCTGACGTATCGGACCCTTTCCAAAACACCACTCTACTTACGATGCCCTCAACCGCACCGCCACCATTCTCGAGGACGAAAATGGAAACGGCCAGGCCGACCCGGGCGAACGCGTCTCCGCATGTCACTACGACCTCGCCGGAGGCATCCGCATCCAGA
>PXDP01000322.1 GCA_003565035.1 PVC group bacterium
CTCTGACCTCTGACCTCTGACCTCTGACCTCTGACCTCTGAACCCTATTTCCCAATACAAAAACTGGAAAAGACCTGATCCAGTAAATCTTCGTGGTATTCCCGTCCGGTGACCTCACCCAGCCGTATGAGCGCTTCCCGGAGCATGGGAACGGACAAAACGAGGGCCTCATCCCCGCAATCTTCGGCAAAAAGGGTCTCCAGTTGTTTCAGTTCCCGGGAAACATCCAGCAAAGCCTGTCGGTGGCGTTCTGAAATGACAACATGGGGACGGGCGGACAGGTCAACGGATCCTGATAGAATACTCTTCAAGGACTCTTTTACCTCATTTATACCCTGTATTTTCTCCAGGGCTGTCTGAACCCGGCGCACGTTTGGCCATTGTTCCACGTGGAACAATACCGGCAGATCCATTTTATTGCAGATCAGCACGGATTTAGCGGGATCAAGCGCATCAATCGCTTTCAGAGATTCTTCATCGGCCAACTGGCTCATGTCGACCATATGGATATGAATATCCGCCCGTTCAATGTATTTGCGCGCTCGAAGGATTCCTTCTTTTTCGACAAAATCCTCTGAATCCCTCAATCCGGCTGTATCGACCAAACGAAGTGGAATTCCTTCCAATAGAAACTCCGCTTCAATGCTGTCCCGCGTGGTGCCGGGAATGTTGGAGACAATAGCCCGGTCGTGTCCCAGCAGGGCATTCAGAAGTGTGCTTTTTCCGGCGTTGGGTTTACCGCTGATCACCACCAGAGCACCGTCGCGCAGCAGGTGACCCTCATTCCAGGTGCGGAGAAGTTCGTTCACGCGGGTCTGAATTCGGTCAATTTCGGAGATGATTTTTTGGGGAACCGATGCCGGTAATTCGTCTTCCGGAAAATCAAGTGTGGCTTCCACTTGTGCGGCCACAAGCATGAGTTCGTCATACACGGTGTCAAAAATTTTGGAAAGACCGCCTTCCAGTTGTTGCAGTGCGGCGGCCCGGGCCCGGTCGGAATGTGAACGAACCAAATCCATAACGGCTTCTGCCTGAACAAGATCTATTCTTCCATTTAAGAAAGCCCGGCGGGTAAACTCGCCCGGATCGGCCGGTCTGGCACCTTCTGAAAGACAGGCTCTCAGGATTCGGGAAGCGGGGAGGGGACCCCCATGGCACTGAAATTCGACCACATCTTCGCAGGTGTAGCTTCGTGGCGCGCGCCAAATAAGCAGCAAAGCTTCATCAATTTCATCCACTGGATCAAACACTTTACCATATACAAATGTTCCAGGACCACGCTGGGAAGGTGAAGTGCCCGCGCAGCGGAAGAGGCGGTCGGCAATAGGGAGTGCCTTCGTGCCGCTGACCCGCACAATGGCCACCCCGCCTTCGCCGGGCGGGGTAATGACTGCGGCTATGGTGTCGTCATGAAAGATCATGGAGTATCGGGATCATGAACAACCTCGCCGAGGAAGGGCAGTTCCCGGTAATGGCTGTCGTAATCCAGACCATACCCCACAACAAAGGTGTCGGGAATTTCAAAGCCGACAAAGTCTGCCCGGATATCGGCGACCCTGCGGGCTGGTTTATCCAGCAGGCAGCAGGTGTAGACCCTGCCGGCCCCTTTGTTTTCGATATGTTTCACGGCAAAGCGCAGGGTCCGGCCCGAGTCGAGAATATCGTCCACCAGCAGAACATCCGCGCCGTCGATCTCCACCGACACATCTTTGAGGATCCGTACATTTCCGCTACTGACGGTGGCGGCACCATAGCTTTGCAGGGTCATGAAATCAATACGGGGATGAAGGTGATGCCGGTGCAGCGCCCGAACAAGGTCCGCAAGAAACATGAAGCTTCCACGAAGGACTCCGACAATTACAAGATTCTCGGAATCAATGTTTTGCGCAATTTTTTCCACAATCTCGTCCACACGGGAACGCAAATCATGGGAGGAGATCATTTCGGTAACATGGTGTTTGGGTAAATTCATAACAGGCTGTTCTTCCAGAGGCTATTCTTCCAGGGGTGGCAGGATCCCTTCCTGAACAAGCTGGGCGTCCATTTCAGGAGTCAAAGGGATAGGCAAAGGGGGTTTTCCGGTGCGGATTGCATCCATCTGAACGTTTTGCAGATGTGCCTGCAGTTCCTCCGGCGAAGAAAAACGGGGTTCCGGGGGCGGTTCAGGTGGTTCAGCGGGTTCCGAAGTGGAAACCGAACGGCTGACTCTGCGTACGTTACGCGCTTGTGGGGAACGGCTTTGCTGAGGTTCGGGTGAAGAGGCGACCGAGGGTGCGGATTCCAGACTGAAGTGGTGTCGGGTGCCCTGGTACGAGATCTCTGCGGATTGAGTCTCATAATTCACAGAATGAAGCCGGAAACCTTCATTTTCCTCTCCTTCAATCAGCAAATAACCAATCTGATTCCGGACATGGTAAAGACCCACCCGGGCCCGGTCGCTGAAAAGGTCCTCCGTGATCATGGTCAGTCGGTATTCAACCGACCAGGAGGGGGGGGCGGCAGGCGGAGGGGCTTCAGGACGAACCGGCGGAGCGACCGGTTCGGGGCGACCGAGAAGTTGCTGATCCAGAATAACCTGATAGCGTCCGAAATCTCTGCCACCCTGTGCGGGAGCGTGCGGAATGACTAAACATACCGTAAGCCAGCAAAATAAAGAAGCAGATGAGCGAAACATAATCATAAAAAGGGTAAACGTTAGAATCTCAGGCGAAAATACAGAGGAATCATAGAACACATTGACCTGAAGTGGGGAAAATGTAAAGAAAGCAAAAAGGAAAAACTATGGAAACACTTGAAATCACCAGTCTTCAGAATCCCCGGGTTAAACGGCTGTTGCGTTTGCGCAAGCGTTCGGAACGGGAAAACGAGAACGTGGTGATGATTGAGGGATACCGGGAACTGCTGCGGGCTCTGGACGCGGGATGGCCCATGGAGGAGTTGTACATGGCACCGGCCTTGTTTCTGGGGGAAAATGAGCCGGAGCTTATCCGAAAAGCCTCTGAAAACGGGGCGAAACTGTTTGAATGCTCGGAGGCGGTTTTCCGCAAAATTGCCTACCGGGACCGACCGGACGGTCTGCTGGCCCTGGCGCCGCAGGCACATTATGGCCTCGAAGATCTGGGTGAACTCGAAAATCCGTTTTTGCTGGTGATGGTGGGGATTGAAAAACCGGGAAACCTTGGAACCATGCTGCGTTCCGCAGACGGCGCGGGCGTGGATGCGGTGCTTCTCTGCGATCCGGTGACGGATATTTACAACCCAAACACCGTGCGCGCCAGCGTGGGCACGCTGTTCACCGTGCCAGTAATTGAGAGCACGTATGATGAGTGCGTACCCTGGCTGCGGGCGCAGGGCATCCCGCTGCTCGCAGCCACGCCGCACACGGACCGCTCGCTGTACCAGACCAATCTTCAGGGACCGGTGGCGATTGCGGTGGGATCGGAAATGCACGGATTGGATGACCGCTGGATGCAGGCCGCAGATATTCAAGTCTCCCTGCCCATGCAAGGCATCGCCGATTCCCTCAATGTCTCCTCCGCCGCCGCGCTGGTGCTGTATGAGACCCTAAGACAGCGGATGTTTTAAGTGGCGGAGAGAGTGGGATTCGAACCCACGGTACGCTTGCGCGCACAACGGTTTTCGAGACCGTCCCGTTCGACCACTCCGGCATCTCTCCTGAAATGGTGGAGAAGGCCATAACAGATTCTTACGGTTTAGGCCAACCTTTTTGCTATTCGACTAAATCAATCAAATCCCGGATCGAATCCGATGAATGCTGCTGGAGGCGGGATTTTTCCATCTCCACCGTCCGCCGCCGCATGAGACGGCTTTGAGGCCGCTGACGAACATAAAACATTTCTTCATAGCCTTTTTTGAACGTATCCCCCCGCAGGGTCACCGCTCCCAGCTTTCTGGCTTTGATCTCAAGGCGTTCGTCCTGGGTAACCAGTAAGGTGTTTTCCCCTTCGCGCTGTAAAACTTTGACGCATTCGAGCAGGGTGGGAATCCGTTGAGGCGGGGTCGGAGAAAAAAAGACCCGAATTCCCATGAAATCATCGCCATGACCCACCTGACGGAGTTCTTCGCCGTTAAATAGGACCCACATCGGCCAGCCCTCCCGCTTTTGGATTTTCACCAGAAGCTGCAGCAACTCCAGTTGGATCCTGGGAAGCATGACATCCTCCTGGCCCCGGTTCGGATCCAGAGCCATGCCATCCACCACGACCGTGTAAGACTCTGCACGGTGGGTTTCCTTTTCACCCAATAAAACAGTATAGCTCATGAATCATCCTCTCTCTAAAGTTAATGACACCTTACCCATTCTTGACATGTTTCCGCAAGTGTTTAGTTAAAAAAGGTGAAAGGACCTGTAAAATCTATGGCACAAACAAATCTCTATCCCATTCGCTGTCCCTCCTGCGGGGCTCAACAAGATGAAACACTCTACGACAGTATCGATGTGGGCAAAGAACCCGACCTCCGCCGCCAGCTTTTGGAAAACAAGCTGAATGCGGTCACCTGCAATGCCTGCGGCAACCGCTTCCGGATTGACAAAAACCTCCTGTATCACGATTCCCGGGAAGGATGGATGATTTATCTGAATCCGCACAGTCCCGAAAATCAGGATCAGGCGGTGTCTGAGTTTCGGGACGTATTGGAGGATTTAAACTCGGTGCTGCCCGCAGACCAGACACTTCCCGAGGTTGACCTGGTTCTCTCCCGCATAGAACTGGTGGAACGCATCTTTGTACGGGAAGCCGGCCTGCACCCCAAAGTAATCGAATACGTGAAGTATCTGATTTACACGCAGAATCTCGATCAGTTTATGCCCGAAGACAAAGCGATTCTCTTGAACGGTCAGGAATGCAATGAGGATCAGCTCTGCTTTGTGGTTCAGGACGTGGAGACACACAAGCTGGAAACCCTGCTGCATTACAAACGGGAAACCTACAACAGCCTGGTGGAACTGCTTATTGAGGACGGGGACACCAGCATGGTGAATCAGTTGTTTCCCGGACCCTACATTTCAGCCAGAGCCTATCTGATGCAGGATGAGGTGTGAGGGGTTTTCGGCCTTTAAGACATAAGAAGAGATCTTTAAAAGAATTAATCTTATTCTTCTTATGGGGTGTGCATATGTTGATAAGCCTCTAAACCTCTCTGAAAGAGTGCATTAAACAAAGACCCCCTGTTAGGGAATTGTGAGCCCGCCTTCGGAAGGCCCCCGGTTGTGAACAGGCACATGACAACCCGGGGCTTTCCAACAACTTGTTCAAGACTTGTTAGGGAGATACCCACAGAAAATTGTGGATAAGAGATATTGGATATCCTATGTCCTAAATATCTGGAAAATTTGGTGAAAGTTGTTTGACGTACGCGGCTCATCAGGCTATACCCTCCGCGTCCGCTTCCTGAAGAAAGCTTGACAATTTTTGTAAATTAACCTCCTAAAAGGAAAGAATAGAATGGCAGCATCAATTGGTATTAACGGATTCGGCCGCATTGGCCGTCTGGTCTTCCGCGCCTCCATGGACAACCCCAACGCAAACGTTGTGGCCGTGAACGACCCCTTCATCGATCTCGATTACATGGTCTACATGATCAAGTACGACACCATCCACGGCCGTTTTGACGGAACCGTTGAACTGGCCGACGGCAAACTGATGGTCAACGGCAAAGAAGTCAAGGTGTTCAACGAAATGGACCCGGCCAACATCGCCTGGGGTTCGGTTGGCGCAGACTACGTGGTGGAATCCACCGGCGTGTTCACCACCACCGAAAAAGCGTCCACCCACTTTAAAGGCGGCGCCAAAAAAGTGATCATTTCCGCACCGTCCGCCGATGCGCCCATGTTTGTGATGGGTGTGAACCAGGACAAGTACGATCCGTCCATGAACGTGATCTCCAACGCCTCCTGCACCACCAACTGCCTGGCCCCCCTCGCCAAAGTCATCAACGACAACTTCGGCCTGCTCGAAGGTCTGATGACCACCGTGCACGCGGTGACCGCCACCCAGAAAACTCAGGACGGTCCCTCCAAGAAGGACTGGCGCGGTGGCCGTGCCGCCGGCTACAACATCATTCCGTCCTCCACCGGTGCCGCCAAGGCCGTGGGCAAAGTCATCCCCGAACTCAATGGCAAACTGACCGGCATGGCTTTCCGTGTGCCGACCGCCACCGTTTCCGTGGTTGACCTGACCTGCCGTCTGGAGAAATCCGCCACCTACGCGGAAATTTGCGCCGCGGTCAAAGCCGCGTCCGAAGGTCCGATGAAGGGCGTTCTTGGCTACACCGAAGACGAAGTGGTGTCCACTGACTTCATCCACCACGTTGAAACCTCCGTGTTCGATGCCAAAGCCGGTATCGCACTGAACGACAACTTCGTGAAGCTCGTTTCCTGGTACGACAACGAGTGGGGTTATTCCTGCAAGCTGCTCGACCTGATCGTCCACGTGGCGTCCAAAGGCTGATTGAAAACAATCTCCCTGTAGAAAACCCTTTCATCCCGAAGACCTTTTCCGTTCGAAGAGGCTTCGGGATGTCTTGCGAAACAAGGAACCCGATTTATGAATAAAAAAATCATTACCGATATTGATGTGGCCGGCAAAAAAGTTCTCATGCGTGTGGACTTCAACGTGCCGGTCACGCCTGAAGGCGGCGTGGGCGACGACACCCGGATCAGCGCCGCGCTCCCTTCGATCAAGCATGTGCTCGATCAGGGCGGCTCTGTCATTCTTATGAGCCATCTTGGCCGTCCCAAAGGCAAGCCCGCGCCGGAATACAGTCTCAAGCCGGTCGCCAAAGATCTTTCCGAAAAGCTGGGCCTCGAGGTTCAGTTTTCCTCGGACTGTGTCGGTGAAGAGGCGGAAGCCAAAGCCGCCGCTCTGAAAGCCGGTGAAGTGCTGCTGCTCGAAAATCTCCGTTTTCACGCTGAAGAAGAAGGCAAAGGCACCACGCCCGAAGCCCAGGAAGAATTCGCCAAGAACCTCGCCTCCCTCGGTGAAGTCTACGTGAACGATGCCTTCGGCACCGCGCACCGTGCCCATGCCTCCATGGCCGGAGTCACCAAATTCTTTAAAAACAGCGTTGCCGGTTTTCTGCTCGAAAAAGAAATCACCTATTTGGCCAAAACCCTGGAATCTCCCGAGCATCCCTTCGTGGCGATTATCGGCGGTGCCAAGATTTCCGGCAAGATCGACGTGATTGTCAACCTTATGGACAAAGTCGACACCCTTCTCATCGGCGGCGGCATGGCCTACACCTTCTTCA
>PXDP01000470.1 GCA_003565035.1 PVC group bacterium
GAGGACGTGCGGAGGCATTACATGCAGATGGTCATGAGTGCTCTCATGCCGTTATTTGAAAACGCTGACGCAGAGATTCGGAATTCGGCGGGCAGGGTATGGCTGCAGACGGCGGTACGCACTGCATTGCCGGAGTTCGCGGAAGAGGGAAAATCGATGATGAATCCTGAAGATCCTCTCTACTATTGGCTGATGGCGCAGCTTTCGATCCTTGAGGAGGATTATGAGGCTGCGGAGCGGTGGCTGGATCAAGATTCCAACCACAATCGCGGACATCATTATTGGCGGGCGGTTGTGGCCTATAATCGTGCCCCGGGATCGAAAATGGAATATGAGGCGCTGCGCGAATGGGCCAATACCTATCGGCGGCTTGAACATACGGCCACCGCTCAGCGAATGGTTTATCTCACAAATCAATATGAGACGCCCCGGGAGCGTTTAAGCCGTTATTCACTCCGGATGACGAGCTGGGCAAGGGGAACGGATGTCGCGCAGTTCACGCTGGCAAACACCTTGTTTCAGATGGGCCGTTACGCTCAGGCGGCGGTGATTCTCGAAGCCCTGGACCGCAAGGACAGGCTCGGAAGCATGATGCCCGCGATGAATGAATCCATTCAGGTGCAAATTCGTACAATTCTGGAAAAGATTCCGGCGGAGTACCGTTCCCGCCCGAATGTGCGGATGGTGGATGTCCATCCTCCTCCTGAAGGAACGGTTTTTCATTTGCAGCCGCTTGGGCGGGTTCATCCGGAGATCCTTGACGCGGCCGCAGAGCGGATTCGCTTGTTTTCAGGGCTTGAGGTCGTAATTGGCGAACCGATTGACATGCCTACGGACCGGAATATTTACAACCGCAGCACGCGGCAGTATCAGAACTCCGAATTGTATGCATGGCTTTTGAATCATCCCGAGTTTCCGGAGGAAGCCGATTTTATCGGGTATGTGTTCGAGGAGGATTTACGGGACCGCGGATGGATTTATATGACCACGTATTTCAACACCGGGATCACGATGATCAGTTCCTACAGGTGGCGCGGAATCTTCTGGCGCCCGACGCATCAAGTGGTGGGCGATCATTTTGGCAAACTGTGCCTGCGTTCCGTCCTGGGGCCTTTCCAGCATGCCATGGGCGGCAACCGGACGCAGGCCCTGACCGGACTCCGAACCTGGCCGAACCATGCCGGGAATATTCTTTACAGCCGGGGCGGACCCATCGAAGTCGTTGAAGCTCCGTTCACCATTTGTCCAGACACAGCCATGTTGTTCCAGCAACAGTCCTGGGAATCCATCACAAGCTGGATCAGGAAGAACCGGGAGGACGTACGGGCCCGGTAGCCTTTCCGCACCGGCCTGCTGTCCGGAATCCTTCAAGCAAACTCATTTTTACGCCCCTCCGTGCTTAACCCTTAAATCAGACCCCATACCAAGGTAACGACAATGAAAACCCTAAAAACTCCTTCCCACGCCTGCCGTTTCGCTCTCGCTGTTTTTCTGACGGTCCTGCCGGGTCTCGGAGGATTCGCCGAAGCACCTGCCCCGACGGTTGAACCGGTGATTGTTCTGCTGAAACCCAATGCAGGCCATGTCAACCAGGAGGAAAGTGACGTATTGTGGGAGCTGTTTCAGAATGCGCTCACTGGCCAAAATCTGGCTATTGTTGACCGGACTCGCCTTACCGAAGTGCTCCGGGAGCAGGGAATGGATGTGGATGAGCTGACCAGCGGACAGCGTAATCGGGTCGGTCAGATCCTGGGGGCTGACTTTTTAATTGAGAGCCGCTTTTTTGAACTGCGCGGCGCACAAATGGCCAGTGTTCGTGCTATCGATGTCCGAACCACTCGTACCTTGGGTGAAAGCCTTTCTCTGGGGGACGAAGAGGATTTACTGGGCGGATTAGACCGTCTCGCGGAAAAAACCATCGCGGTATTGAACCGGCTGGGCGATTTTGAAGATCGGCTGACGAACGCCGAATTTGCGCTGCCTGAAGCGGACGAGGTGCTTAAATCCCTGAATATCGCTGTATTTATTCCCGAGGAGCATCTCCCGGTGCAGGTTCCAGATCCCGCCGCTGAAATCCGGATCATCGAACATCTTACCACGCTGGGGATTCCGGTAGTGGATCTTCATGGAGCAGGAAAAGAAGGCCAGGACGCGATTCCGGTCGCAGATATCCGTGGCCAGTTTGATGAAATGGTTGCCCGCGCCAAATCCGTCGGTGCCGATGTCCTGATTCTCGGCGAGGCCGTTTCACAGCGTTCGGGGCAACTGAGAAATTTTGTCAGTTGCCGAGGCCGGGTGGAACTCCGGGTTGTGGATGTAGCCTCGGGAAGGGTGATCTTTGCCGGAAGCTCCGTACGGGGACAAAGTGACACCTCCGAGTTCGCAGCCGGTAAATTGGCACTGGAAAAAGCCGCCGATGATCTGACCCTCCGCATCCTCGAAGCCCTTTCTGTTGACAGATCGTAAAAAAAGTGAGGGAATCTTGAATTTCCGGTGAAAACCTCTAACGGCTTCTCTATGACAGATTTCCCCTCCTCACTTACCGTGTCCGTTCAGGTGCTCCGCGACCGTCTTGCCGAGGATCTTCGGATCCTCAATGTGCATGATGTGTCCACGGTGACCTCCTATTTTCTTTTGGCCACGGCCAGCGGGATTCCGCATATCCGGGCTCTGACCGATGAGCTGGACGGGGTCTGCAAAAGCAGCAAAATCAAACACCGCCGCAAAGGCGGTTCGCCGGAGAGCGGCTGGATGGTAATGGATTTTGGTGATGTGGTGGTTCACATTATGACACGCGAGCACCGCGAATTCTACGCATTGGAACAGCTCTGGAGTGATGCAAAAACCGTGGATGCCGCGGAGGTCGTCCCGGAGTAACGCCCGTGCATTGGCGCATTATCTCCACCGGAAAGCCCTCGTTTGTCTGGTCGCGCGATGCGGCGGCCGAATATGAAAAACGCATTCGCCGCTTTGCACAGCTTTCGGTGGTGACGCTTAAATCCGGCGCGGATGTGGCCGCCTACCGGAAAGCGTCAGAGGGCTGTTTTTGCCTGGCGCTGGATGAACGGGGTCTGTCGTTGAGCACGATGCAGCTTTACGACCGGGTCATGAACTGGGAGCAGGAGGGCCTGAAAGAAATTGCGGTCTGGATCGGCGGCTCCGACGGCTTCGGTGAGGCGGTCAGGCCGCATGTCGATTTGACCGTGCGTCTGGGGGACTTCACCCTCATGCACGAATTGGCGCTGGTGGTTTGGCTCGAACAGGTGTACCGTGTCTATACGCTGAAAGAACATATCCCCTATCACCGGCCATGAATGTCACCAATCTTTTGCAGACCGCCGTTTTTGCGGGACTGAGCCTTCTGGAACCCCAGGAGGCCTTTCATCCGGAATCTGCGGGCCGGATTGAAGACCCGCGGGTGGAGGAGTCTTCCGGCCTTGCGCATTCGCGCCAGCAACCGGGGCTGTGGTGGACGCATAATGACAGTGGCCATACGAATCACATTTTCCCGATGTCGGAAACCGGGCAGGCGCTGGGGCCGCCGGTGGAAATCGAAGGGGCGGTGAATGTGGACTGGGAGGATCTCGCCACAGACGGGCGGGGACAGTTGTGGATTTCGGACCTGGGCAACAACCGTAACCGCCGACGGAATCTGAAGGTGTATATTCTTGATGAACCTCTGCCGGTCGATGGCGTGTTCCCGGCATCGGTTCCGGTGAAACGAACCCTGCGTGTGCGCTATCCTGATCAGGATGCGTTTCCTCCGGAACTGCGGAATTTTGATTCCGAGGGCATTTTTGTGCGGGATCAGATTCTGTACGTGCTCACGAAACACCGATCGGATGCGGACACCAAGCTGTACCGGCTGGTGGATGACGGCGGAGAAGCCGAACAGGTGCTGGAATACATTCAGACCTTTCCCGACATTGGCATGGTCACCGGCGCGGCGTTGCATCCGGACGGCAAACGACTGGCGGTGCTGACCTACACCGGCGTCTGGCTGTTTGAAACCGACGGGCAAACGGAGCGGTTTTTATCCGGCAGGCGCTCCAACATCCTCACCGCCTTTCGCGCCTGGGGGCAGGTGGAGGGCATCGACTGGATTGACAACCATACCCTTTTGGTTTCCAGTGAACAGAGCCATCTCTTCCGGATCCCGCTGGAGAAAATGACGAGTGACGAAGAATGATTTTCCGATGATCGGAAAAGGCGCGGGGTTGTTTTCCGATGATCGGAAAAGGGTTTTTTATAGAATGTCCAGCTCGTACCCGAGCATGGTGTCGTTGTCGAACAGGAAGGTGCCCTCGACGTTGTGTCCGCTGAGCATGTGGGGGATCCAGAGAATGTCGTCGGCCCACATGCGGCCGTAGGGAATATTGTCCACCGGGGTCCAGAGGGGTACCGCTTCGTCGGTTTCGGTGGCCGTGCCTTCATGTTGGTCGGCAGAAAAAATCCAGCACTCGAGAGAATAGCCGTCTTTAAACTGAAAACGCAAACGGCCGCGGTTTACAGGATTTAACGGTTTGACGTGAAGTTCCTCCATGGTTTCACGAATGGCGCAGTCTTCCGGGCTTTCGCCGGGCTCCATTCTTCCACCCGGACCATTGACTTTTCCTTTTCCCAGTCCACGTTTTTTCTCGATCAACAGGATTTGTTGCTTCATAAAGACAAAACAGAGGGTGGCCTGGTCTTTGGGCCGCCACTCGGACCAGTTTATGGTGTCGTACTCCGGATGGGATTGCTGAAATTTCATGCGGGTACGGTGCGTGAACTTCTTGAGGAATCAAGAGAAAATCTTTTGGAAATTAAAAACATGGCACAAAAATACAGTCGCAGAACAAAAATCATCGCCACGCTTGGTCCCGCCACGGAATCCCCGGACATGATCCGTGCGCTGATTAAGGCTGGGGTGAGTATTTTCCGGATTAATATGTCGCACGCCACCCACGATCAGGTGCGGATCTGTGTGAAAGAGATTCGGGAGGCGAGCCGGGAACTGATTGTTCGCACATCGATTATGATGGACTCGCGGGGACCGGAAATCCGGACGGGGGATGTAACACAAAGTCTGAACCTGCGGGCGGGGCAGCGGATTGGTTTGACGGTCCGGGGCGAAAAATCCGCGGAGGAGGTCAGTGTGGACGTGAATTACGATCATCTGGTTGACGATATCCGGGTGGGGGATGTGGTGCTGATCGACAGCGGCACGATCGAGCTGAAGGTCCTGGAGAAAAAGCGGAATCAGCTGGTGTGTGATGTGCTGACCCCGGGGACGCTGAAGAGCCGCCGGCATGTGAATTTGCCCGGGGTGCGGGTGAACCTGCCTTCGCTGACCCCCCAGGACAAGGAGGATATTAAGCTGGGAATTGATTTGGGCGTGGACTGGTTTGCGATGTCGTTTGTGCGCGAGCCGGAGGATGTGCTGCGGATGAAGGCGATTCTGGATTATCATAATGCGCCTCAGAAAGTGATCGCCAAGCTGGAGGATCAGGAGGGCATCCGGAATCTGGATCAGATTATCGAGATTTCGGACGGGATCATGGTGGCGCGGGGCGATTTGGGGATTGAGTGCCCGTATGAGGAGCTGCCGATTATTCAGCGGCGGATTGTGCGGCAGTGCGCCAAAATGGGCAAGCCGGTGATTGTGGCGACCCATATGCTTGAGTCGATGATTGAGAATCCCTCTCCGACGCGTGCGGAGATTACCGATACCGCCAATGCGGTGTATGAGCAGGCGGATGCGATTATGCTCAGCGGCGAGACAAGTGTGGGGCGTTATCCTTTGAAGTGTGTGGAGATTATGAACCGTATTGCCAGCCGCATCGAGCAGAGCGGCGGTGCCGGATATTATGAAAATGTGGTAATGACCAGCAAGTACGCGAAGCTGGTGAAATCGGCAGCGGTGCTGGCGGAACAGTGCAAAGCGGATGCGCTGATTGTGTTCACCAGCACGGGTGTCATTGCCCAGAACGCGGCCTGGCTCCGTCTGGTTTCCACGCCGATTTATGCTTTTTGCAGTGATGAGGTGCTGCTGAACCAGATGCCGATGTACTGGGGCATTCAGTCCTCCTTCCTGGAAACGGGGCACGATCCGGAACAGAATGTGAGCCGGGCGGTGGCAAAACTCAAAGAACGCGGCCAACTCGCGGGCGGGGATACCGTGGTGGCGGTGACCGAGGTGATGATTAACGGCCGTTTTGTGGATACGATTCTGATGGAGACGGTGGAGGGATGAGGCGCTGCTGGCTGGCCTTTCTTCTGGCCGGTGGTCTGGGGCTGCAGGCGGCCGGCGGGAAGGAGACCGGGTCCGCACTTGAGGGAAACGCATCTGAGGCGGAGGCTCCGGGGGTGGAGGCTGAACCGGATGACCGCATCTGGGTGGATCATTCCCAGGAGTGGGTGACGGAGGCGCTGTTCAGGCGGCTGGTCTGGTTTGACTCCATGTTTTATGAGAACCCTGCCGCGCGGCGTGAGGACCCCCGGTCGCGTTTCCGGATCAAGGTGTTCAGCCTGACGGATCTTGAAAACCCCTCCCGGCCGGAGCCGGATGTGGAACTGTCGGCCTCCGTGCGCCTGCCGGGGTTGCGGGACCGGTTTCGGATTGTGCTGGAATCAGAGGAGCTGGATGCCTTTCCCGGCCGGGGGCCGGATGAGCAGGCGGACCGCAGCCGGCTGACGATTCGGCGGGTCGGGACATGGCTGGATGCGGATTTGGGTGCGAAATTAGGCTCCAATCCCCGTTTGTTTTCGCGGCTGACGGCCCGCCAGGCCTGGGACACGGGCGATGTGGCCTGGACGGCTTCGCAACGGGGGTTTTACGATACCGATGAGGGCTTTGGCTCCGTGGGGAATTTATCGCAGCATGTTTGGCCCTGGCACCGTTTTATGATGGGGCATTCCTCTTCGGTTCGCTGGTCAGAAGCCACAACCGGTCTGGAATGGCAGGACAGTCTGGTGCTCACCTACGTTCCCAAACTGATTGAGGAGGAGCGGCACGGAGGCTTTGTCGGGTACAGTGATATGGCCCACTGTCTGGGAATACGGCTGAGCGTGCGGGGTCACCACGATGGCTCCCACGTCATGGAGTCCTACCGGGCGGGGATGGTCTACCGCAGGCCCCTGTTTAACCGGGAGTA
>PXDP01000109.1 GCA_003565035.1 PVC group bacterium
CGATAAAGCCATCATGCTCGAACCACCCATCAAGCTGAACCTCGAAAAAGCCATCGAGTTCATTTCCGATGACGAATTCGTGGAGGCCACCCCGAAAAATATCCGCATCCGCAAGAAACTTCTCGATCCCAATCAGCGCAAACGCGCCCGCAAAGCCAGCGCGGAAGACTGACCCACTTACCGCGCGGATTCAAAGCAAAGATCTCACGGATTCAGGTTTTCATTAAGTTTCAGCGTTCCTCTGCGATCTGTAGGCATGAACCCAACAAACCCGCCATCGTCTACGCTGACCTTTGGAACCTCTCAGGACGGCTTCCGGCTCCTCAACGCCACCCAATGGGTGCCCCGCCCGGTTGAAGAAATTTTTGACTTCTTCCGCCATCCCGCAAATTTGGGTAAACTCACCCCTCCGGAGCAGAAGATGCGTATTCTGCCCCCCTTTCCGGAGGTCATGTCTCCCGGAGATGTGTTCACCTACCGCCTGCAGGTCATCGGCATTCCCCTTAAATGGAAAGCCAGGATTGACAGCGTCACCCCGCCGAACAGTTTCACCGACACCATGCTCAAAGGCCCCTACCGGGCCTGGATTCACACCCACCGCTTCGAAGCCCACGATAACGGGACCCTGATTCACGACGAAGTCCGCTATAAAATTTACGGATGCCGCTATGGTCACCGCTGGTTTTTCAAACCCCAGCTGGAAAAAATCTTCAGCGCCCGGGCCAAAGCCGTGGCGGAGACCTTCGGGAAACCGTCCTGATTAGACTGCGCCTCAGCCCTCTCCCCCAGCAGAATGCGGCCCGGCCTCAGCCTCGGCTTGACTTTATTTGTATACCTCCTAGACGATAGGCCATGAAGCCAACTCTCGTTGTTCTCGCTGCCGGAATGGGCAGCCGCTATGGCGGCCTGAAGCAAATTGATCCCGTCGGACCCTCCGGTGAAGGCATTCTGGACTATTCCGTGCACGATGCCATCCAGGCGGGATTTGGAAAAGTCGTCTTCATCATCCGCCGCGACATTGAGGAAGCCTTCCGTACCGCCATCGGGCCGCATCTCGAACCCCGCATTCCCGTGGAATACGCCTTCCAGGCACTCGACGATCTCCCCGGCGATTGCAGCCTCCCAGAAGGCCGCACCAAACCCTGGGGGACCACACATGCCATCCTTGCCGCGCGCGATCTTGTCCGCGAACCTTTCGGGGTCATCAATGCCGATGATTTCTACGGTCCGAAGTCATTTCAACTGCTGGCTGATGCCCTAACCGCCCCGGCCGCACCTCCTCCCCCCGAGTCCTGGGTGCTGGTGGGCTTCCCTCTCCGCAATACCCTCAGCAAACACGGAACCGTTTCGCGGGGTGTCTGCTCCGTCGATGCCTCCGGCCATCTGCGCCACATTCAGGAATGCGAAAAAATCCGTCCCCTCGCAGACGGTACGGCCGAACTCCTCCGGGAAGGCCAGCCCGAAACCGTGGACGGCACCCAGACCGTGTCGATGAACATGTGGGGGTTCACCCCCGCCTTCTTTGACAAAGCCCTCTCGGGATTTGAGGCCTTCCTGAATGCCCCGCCCAATCCACTGACCTCCGAGTATTATATCCCCACCGAAGTTCAGCAGCGCATCGACAGCGGTGAGGCGGTGGTCCGCGTCCTCCAGTCCCCGGAATCCTGGCTGGGGGTGACCTATCCCGACGACAAACCCGCCGTGAAAGCCGGACTGCAGACCCTGGTGGACCGGGGGATTTATCCAGCTGAACTCTGGACCTGAGCCCATGCCCGCCGCGCGGACCATCCTGCATGTGGACATGGATGCGTTCTTTGCATCTGTCGAGCAGCGCGACAACCCGGCCCTCCTGGGAAAACCGGTCGTAGTCGGCGGTTCCCCGGATAAACGCGGTGTGGTGGCTGCCGCCAGTTATGAGGCCCGAACGTTCGGCATCCGCTCCGCCATGCCCACCCGCGAGGCATACCGCCGCTGCCCGGAGGCCATCTTTGTCAAAGGGCGCATGGCCGTCTACAGCGCCGTCTCCAAACAGGTGTTTTCCATTTTTGAAGACATCACCCCCCTGGTGCAGCCCGTCTCCGTGGACGAGGCCTTCCTCGACATCACCGGTGCACTGCACCTCTGGGAGAACGATCCCGTCCGCATCGCCGAACACATCCGCGCCCGCATCCGCAACGAACTCCGGCTCACAGCCTCCGTCGGCATTGCCCCCAACAAATTTCTCGCCAAACTCGCCTCTGACCTCAACAAACCTGACGGTCTCAGCCTTGTTCCCCGCACCCAGCCCGAAATCGATGCTTTTCTTGCGCCTCTGGCTGTGGGACGCATCTGGGGTGTCGGCAAAAAAACCGAAGCCCAGCTCAGCCGACACGGGATCCATACGATTGATGATCTCCAGCGCACCCCGCTGGATCAGTTGATCCAAGGGTTCGGAGAGCATTCCGCCCGGCATCTCCGCGCCCTGTCCCGCGGACTGGATGACCGGCCGGTACACGAACGGGACACCGAAAAAAGTATTTCCAGCGAACACACCTTCGATCAGGACCAGACCGATCCGGCGGTCTGGCGCGCCTGTCTGCTGGAGCAAAGCGAGGACGTGGGACGCCGCCTCCGCAAGGGCGGCTTCTGGACGCAGTGCATTCACATTAAACTCCGAAACGACCGCTTCGAAACCATCACCCGCCAGCAGACGCTCGCCCTGCCCACCCGCCGGGATCTGGACATCCACCATACCGCCCTGGCCCTTCTCCAGAAAAATGCGCCATCCCGCCCGGTGCGGCTTCTCGGGGTCGGGGCCTCCCCCCTCACCGACACCCCGGTTGTCCCCGGCCCACAACAGCTCGATCTGTTCAGCGAGCCCGCTCCTATTGCCCCTCCCTCCGACAAACTCGACGAAGTTCTCGACGCCCTCCGCGCCAAATACGGAAAAAACGCCCTCAAACGCGGCGGATAGACGTTCAAATGTTCCACAAATGTTCCACAAATGTTTCAGGGGAGGATTCCCGGAGTCCTTTTTTCCGCAGACTTGCATCCCTGAACGCTTCTGATAGGGAAAAGGCATGTCAGATTCCGACGTGCCGCCGAGCTGGCGCACTCTCCTTTCACAATACCCGAACCTTCCGGCCGGGAAACTCCGCTGGTGGCTTTCGGATCTCCTGGACTGCTCCCTGACCGCGATTCCTCTGGATCAAATTCCCGATGCCGGAGAACGGGCGCGTTTCCACCAGGCCGCCCGCCGACTGAAAAATCATGAACCGGTCCAGTACATCTGTGGCAAAGCACCTTTCCGTGACTTCGAACTCCGGGTCACACCCGATGTGCTCATCCCCCGTCCGGAAACCGAACAACTGGTGGACCAGGTTCTCAGGGAGATGCCGCACACTCCGCTCCGCGTCCTGGATGTCGGCACCGGAAGCGGCTGCATCGCCATCGCCCTGAAACGGGCCCGGCCGCAGTGGAACCTCACGGGAATCGATCTGTCCGAACACGCTCTTCGCATCGCCCGCGAAAATGCTCAATCGCTGAAGGCGGAAATCACCTTCCGCACCGGAAACCTGCTTGAAGGCTGTGCCGACAGCTCAGCGGATCTTATTCTTGCCAATCTGCCCTATATCGGCGAAGAGGAGCGCTCTGATCTTCCGCCCGATGTGCGGGACCACGAACCGGGCCTGGCTCTTTTCGCCGCAGACCAGGGAACCGCCCTGGTCATACAACTGATTCATCAGGCCCGCACGGTGTTGAGTCCCGAAGGCCGCCTTTACCTCGAAACCGGCGAAACCCAGACGCCCATCTATCAGCAAACCGCCGTCGCTGCGGGTGCAGAGATGGTGAGCACGTGCGACCTGGCCGGCCGCGAGCGTTTTCACCGACTGATTTACCGCAGGGACTCGCGGATTCCTTCCGCCTCCTCCAACGTATCCGCATAGCGGACCTGCCCCCGGTAGTACACCGCAAAGCGGCCTCCGGTCGCGCCCTCGCCATCATCCACGATCACAATCTCGTCTTCGTGCAGGGCAATCCGTCCATCCATCGCCACCCCGTAAATGGAATCCTCCTCTACGGTCATTTTCTCCTTCCGGGCTCCGTAAATACTGGCCTGAAAGGCCTCGGCTTCGAAAGTCCCGAAGCCAAGCAGCACTTCATGCCGAATCTCACAGGAACCAATATGCTCCTCGTTCGGTCCGTGATTACAAATCGCCAGTACCCCGAAAAAGCCCTCTTCGGCGACCGGCCGCTCCACCAGCGCCCGCACCTCTTCCGGCAGGGCGGCGAACATCCTTGGCGTCAGCGCCTCGGCCAGAGCCTGCTCCGGATCCTCCTCAATCCACTGACGCATACGGGGCTGCCGTTCCCGCGCCAGCGCGATTCCGCGGCCCAGCCAAAGTTCGCGGTCTTTTGTCCCTTCCGGCGCTCCCTGCACCAGCCAGTCCCGCAGGGTGCTCGCCTGAGCGGCCGTTTCCGGCATCTGCGGAATCGGAATTGGGACCATCTGTTCCTGCGGGTCGGTTTCACCGGGTTCCTGCGGTTCATCAGGCACCGTCACCGGATCATCGCCCAACTCTTCGCCCAACTCTTCGCCCGGACCGGTCTCCGCCGGATCGTCTTCCGTCACCAAAACGGGGTCAGACCCCTCTTCCAACTCCACCACCGGCACCGTCTCCTCCCGAGGCCCCCCCACCCAGCGGGAGAGAATCACCACAGCCATCAGGCCCAATACGATATAGATAATTTTTTTAGCGTTCATAGCCCTATCTTACACAGGTTGATTGAATTTGATTACTCATTTATGCCATTATTTTGAGGCGCGCCGTTCTCCCCTTTGGGCATCAGGACAAACACCGCGTGATCCGGAACCCGGAAAAACCGCCGGGCGGTGTCCCGAATCCCTTCGGCATCAATGCCGGTGACATAGGTCTCAAAGTCCAGAAGAACCCGCGGGTCCTCCCCGGCCCAGTCGTAGAACGGCAACACCCAGTTCCAGAATTCATTCCGGGTCATATCCACCTCACGCTGCCGCCGCTGGGTTTCCCGGACCGTCTGCAGATAGTGATCCGAAAGGGGTTCAGACGTAAACGTCTCCAATAGATCATACACCCCCTGAATCAGGGTGTCCACCTGATCCGGATCGCAGCCGAAGCGGATATTGAGCTGCACCCGGGGTTCGGGATATTGCGTGAACGAGGGCCAGACCGACACATGATAGGTGCCGCTCATCTCTTCCCGCAGCACCTCCCGGGTACGGATCCGCAACGCCGCCATCATCGAATTCACCGCATGACGGCCGGCGAAGTCGTAGTCAAAGTCATCCGAAGTCCAGATCATCCGCACTTCCGTAATCGGCTCCACCCCCATGCGCACCGTCCGGCGCAATTCGTGGCGGGGAACCGCCACCGCCAGGTCAATCCGTTCCGGTGGAGCCTCCTCTGTCGGCAGCCCCCCCAGCCATTGCGCCACCAGCGGCGCGATCGTCTCTTCGGTAAACGCGCCCGTATACCAGAACGTGAAGCCTTCCGCAGTGGAAAACCGCTCCCGGAAAATCTCGTGCGCACGGGTCACATCCATTTCCCGCACCATCGCCTCCGTGGTGGGTGCCAGGCGCGGGTCGTACCGCGTCATCGTGTCGTCAATCAGATCCTGAAAGACCTCCCGGGGATCCGCCAGCCGGTTGCGGACCGAAGCCAGCAGGCGCCTCCGGTGCGCCTCAAAGGCTTCGGGGTCCTTCCCCGGCGCGGTAAAATGCAGATAAATCAGCTCAAACATCGTCTCCAAATCCTGCGGACTTGCGCCGCCGTTCAGCGAAGCCTGATTGCCCTCCAGGGACGCCGATACAGACACCAGTCTGCCCGCCAGCAGATTCTGCAGTTCCACCGCCGTGAATGCACCCAGACCACTGACCGACACCGAGGCCGCCGCCGCCCGCAGATGCGGTAAATCCTCCAGGGGAAGATGGTTCGTGCCCCCCGGCGCGTGGGCACTCATAAGAATCTGATCCTGCTTGAAGGGGGTGGGCTTCAGGTTCACCCGCACCCCGTTGGACAGCGTCAGCACCGTCACCCCCAGTTCGCTGTTTTCCTCCCGTCCGACGATTTCACCGGGCACCGGCGGTTCCGCCACCAGCGGCACATCCGAAAGCGTCTCTTCACGCGGGGTCAGCTCCAGACCCTCAATCCGGTCAAACACAGCCAGAAGTTCCGCTTCCGACGGCAGCGAATGCGCCCCGTTGCGGGAGGGCCCGTCGGCAAGCACCACCCGGTCGGTCGGTCGCTTCCAGGCCTGAAACATCTCCAGCAGCCCCTCGGCGTCCACCTCGGCAAGTTCCTCGCGATGCAGGTCCAGTTCCCGCTCCAACCCCGGAAGGAAAGTGCCCACCAGCGCGTGATTGACCATTTGACGCACCCAGACCACATGTTCCGTGCTGTCGCGTTCCTGGTACAGCCGTTCCATCGCCCGCAGGCGTCTGCGCCGGGCCCGGTCCAGCTCCTGTTCCGAAAACCCGTGCCGCCGCATCCGCTCCGACTCCGCCAGCAAGGCCTCCATAGCCGTCTCGTGCGCCCCTGCCTCGTCCTCCACCTGCGCGAAAAGCATGTACACATCCCCACCCCGCGTATAACTGCCTTTATACACACTGGCCCGCAAAAACGGCGCATCCGGCCGCTGCGACATTTCGATAAACCGCTGCTGCAGCATATCCACCAGCAATCCTTCGCGAATGGAACGCCGGTAATCCGTTTCGTTCAGCACCGGAGCCGACGGCATCTTCCAGAACAGCGCCACCGTGGAAGAGGTCAGTTCCGGATCATAAAACACGCCCGCCTTGGTTTCCTCATGGGGCGGATGGGTGAAGACCGGACGCTCCGGCGCGTCCTCCGGCTTTGTCAAAAACGAAAACTTTTCATGAATTTTCGCCCTTGTCTCCTCCACATCCAGATCGCCCACCGCCACAATCGACATCAGATCCGGCCGGTACCAGTCCCGGTAAAAATCCCGCAGCCGGTCAAAGTCAAAGTCCTCCAGCACCTCCAGAATGCCGATTGGAAGTCTCTCCGCATAGCGGGACCCGTAAAACAGCACCGGAAACTGTAAATCGCGGATGCGCTGGGTCCCCCCCCGTCGTCCCCG
>PXDP01000460.1 GCA_003565035.1 PVC group bacterium
AGAAAAGCTGACCAAGCTCGAAAAAATGATGGGCAAGAAGCTGGGCGATCCCCGCAATCCGCTGTTGGTTTCCGTGCGCTCCGGCGCGGCGGTTTCTATGCCGGGCATGATGGATACCGTGTTGAACCTTGGTCTGACCGACAAATCGGTGCTGGGTTTCATTAAACAGACCGGCAACGAGCGTGCCGGCTGGGACTGCTACCGCCGTTTTATCGACATGTTCGGTGACGTGGTGATGGGCCCGACCTCCGGGCTGACCCACGAGGATTTTGAGCACGAACTGGAAAGCATCAAAAATAAATACGGCGCCAAAGACGACACCGATCTGACTGCCGATCAGCTTAAAGAGCTGGTGGACCAGTACAAGAAAGTCTACCGCGCCAAAGTGAAAAAAGCCTTCCCGCAGGATCCCTGGGAGCAGTTGAACCTGTCCATCCAGGCGGTGTTCAATTCCTGGAACTCCGACCGCGCGGTGAAATACCGTCAGATCAACAAAATCTCCGGCCTGCTCGGCACGGCGGTGAACGTCTGCTCGATGGTGTTCGGGAACCTGGGCGCCGATTGCGGCACCGGGGTGGCCTTCACCCGTTGCGGATCCACCGGAAACAACAAACCCATGGGCGAGTACCTCATCAATGCCCAGGGCGAAGACGTGGTGGCGGGGATTCGCACCCCGAAAAACCTGGACGAAATGCCGGACGAACAGACGGAATCGGCCATTTGGAAAAAATCCCACAAGGATTTGCTGGCGATTATGCGCAAGCTGGAGCGTCATTACAAGTACCCGCAGGACGTGGAATTCACGGTCGAGCAGGGCAAACTGTGGATGCTGCAGACCCGGAATGCCAAGCGCACCGGTCTGGCCGGCATCCGCTGGGCAGTGGAAATGGCCACCGGCAAAGATGTGGAAACCGGTGACAGCCAGCCGAAACTGCTGACCCCCAAAAAGGCATTGCAGACCATCAGTGGCAACGACCTGGAACAGTTGCTCTTCCCGATCTTTGATCCGGAAGCCGAAGCCAAACAGACCCCGATCCTCACCGCGCTGCCGGCCGGTCCGGGTGCGGCTGTGGGCAAAATCGTGTTCGACGCAAAACATGCGGAAGAATTGATCAAAGCCAACCCCGACGAGCGTCTGGTTCTGGTCCGTCATGAAACCAGCCCCGAAGACGTGGGCGGGATGTGGGCGGCCAAGGGCATTCTGACCTCCACCGGCGGGATGACCTCCCATGCGGCGGTTGTGGCCCGCGGCTGGGGCAAATGCTGCATCTGCGGCGCGTCCTCCCTCAAAATCGATTACGCCAAGAAGACCATTTCGGTTGGCGGCGTGACCTACAAGGCGGGCGATTGGCTCTCTCTGAACGGTTCCACCGGGATGGTGTATGCCGGCGAACTGCCGACCATGGCCTCTCCGGTTGTTGCCGCCGTGAATGACGGCAAAGCCAAAGCCAAGAAGCATCCGATCTACCTGATGTACAAAGAGGTGTCGGACTGGGCGGACCAGTACCGCACCATCAAGGTGCGCGCCAATGCGGATTCCCCCAAGGATGCCGAAGTGGCCCGGGCATTCGGTGCCGAGGGGATCGGTCTCTGCCGCACGGAGCATATGTTCTTCGAAGGCGACCGCATCTGGGACATCCGCTCCTTCATTCTGGCGGAGGATCAGAAAGGCCGTGAAGCGGCACTGAAGAAACTCCTGCCGCATCAGCGCAAAGACTTTGAAGGTCTGTTCAAGGCCATGAAAGGTCTGCCGGTTACCGTGCGTCTGCTGGATCCGCCGCTGCATGAATTCCTGCCGCATTCCGAAGCCGATCAGCAGAAAATGGCCGATCATCTTGGCGTTTCGCTGGATCTGGTCCAGGCCCGCGTGAAGGATCTGCACGAAGCCAACCCGATGCTGGGGCACCGCGGCTGCCGTCTTTCGATCACCTATCCGGAACTGTGCGTGATGCAGACCCGGGCGATTATCGAAGCGGCCTGCAATGTGCTGAAGCGCAACAAAATCAAGACCGAACCGGAAATCATGATCCCGCTGGTGGGTGTGAAAGCCGAAATCGATTATCTTGAGAAGCTCGTGCGCAAGACCGCCGAGGAAGTCCTGGCCCGCCGCGGTGCCAAGGTTCCTTATAAAGTGGGCACCATGATCGAAATTCCGCGCGCCGCACTGACGGCGGACGAAATTGCGGAAACCGCTGAGTTCTTCAGCTTCGGCACCAACGACCTGACCCAGATGACCTTCGGCTACAGCCGTGACGATATCGGCGGCTTCCTGCCGGATTATCTGAAAGAGAAGATTCTGGACATCGACCCCTTCCAGTCCCTTGACCAGAACGGCGTCGGCCAGCTGGTGAAGATGGGTGTGGAAAAAGGTCGCTCCACCCGTCCGGGTCTGAAGTGCGGCATCTGCGGAGAGCACGGTGGTGATCCGGCTTCGGTCAAGTTCTGCGTGAAAGTGGGACTGGACTACGTGAGCTGCTCCCCCTACCGCGTGCCCATCGCCCGCATCGCCGCCGCTCAGGCTGCGGTTTAATTCCGATATAAATCCGAATTCAAACAAACCCCGTCAGGTTCGCCTGACGGGGTTTTTTCTTGTGATAAGGAAGAGGGGGATTTCCAACGGATGGCTATGCCGGACAACGGATAAGGAAGAGAGGGGGATTTCCAACGGATGGCTATGCCGGACAACGGATAAGGAAGATTCCGTGATTATTGATCCGGCGAAACGGTATTCGTGGGCCTGCTCAAAGCAGAAGGAGTTCAGAGTTGTTCCTCAGTTCAGCGAGTGTGCGGGTGCCGAGGAGGAACATGGCGGTTTGGAAGGCTTTGCGCATGGATTCGATTTTGGCGATGACGGCTTCGGGGGATTCCATGGCGGGGGCGATGAATGGCTTGGCCATACCGGCGAGGGAGGCGCCCAGGATGATGGATTTGACCATGTCGAGGGCGTTGCGAATGCCGCCGGAGGCGATGAGGGTGAGCGTTCCGGAGTCTGTGAGGGGGGCCAGGGCGCGCAGGGCATCGGGGGTGGGGATGCCCCAGTCCTGAAAGAGGAGCCCGAGGTCGTTGTCGGGGTCGCTGTGCCGGTGGTGTTCAATGCGGGCCCAACTGGTGCCGCCGCGGCCGGCGACGTCGATGAAGCGTATCCCGCGGGCCTGCAGAAGCATGGCGTCGGGGAGGCTGATGCCGCTTCCGATTTCTTTGATGAGCACTGGAACCGGCAGATCCCGGGCGATTTCGCCGATTTTATCGGCCAGGCCCTTGAAGCAGGTGTCGCCTTCCGGCTGCACTGCCTCCTGGAGGGGGTTGAGATGCAGGTAGAGCGCGTCCGCGCCGAGGACTTCCGCGGCGGTGCGGCATTCGCGGATTCCGAAGCCTTTGTTGAGCTGGACGGCTCCGATGTTGCCAAAGAGGAGGGTGGTGGGTGCGTATGTGCGCAGGGCAAAGCTTTCCCGGGCTTCCGGATGGGTGAACATCACCCGCTGGGATCCGACCCCCATGGCGACCCGGCAGTGTTCGGCGGCAAGGGCAAGGTTCCGGTTCACGCTGCGGATCAGCGCATCGTCGCCACCGGTCATGGAGGAGATCAGCAGCGGAAACGAAAGTTTTTTGCCGAGAAAGGTGACAGAGGGATCCACTTCGTCGAGATTGAATTCGGGCAGGGCGCGGTGGGTGAGATGAATAGCATCGAATGCCCGGATATTCCGGTCGGTTCCCGGATCGCGGTTGAGGATATCGATGTGTTCGACTTTGCGGCGGTTGGTGGGATCGCTCATCTCCTCGCGCATATCATTGCTCATGTCATTGCGCACGTCATTGCTCATGTCTTCATTCATGTGCGCTCCAGTCGGAGATGGGCATTCATGAGTTCGCCGGGATTGGTGAGGGCGGCCATAAGGGACAGTTCTCCGCACCAGGCCGCGGCGGCGCAGATGCGGGCGAGGCGGCGGGCGTTTTCGGCAGGGGGGCGGGTTTCACGGCAGCCGAGTCGCTGGAGGTTTTCTTCGACAAAGGGCAGGCCTTTGCCGTTGCCGGTGGTTCCGAGGATGAGGTTGGGAAATGTGACGCTGAAATAGAGGTCGTTTTCCCGGGCCTCGGCATGGGTGATGGCCTGGGAGCCTTCAATGATGTTGGCGGCGTCCTGTCCGGTGGCCAGGTAGAAGGCGAGGAGGATATTGGCGACATGCGCGTTGGCGGTGCGGGTGCCGCCGGCGATGAGGGTGCCGATGAGGTTTTTGCGGACGTTGAGATCGGCAACCGCGCGGGCGCTGGTTTTGAGGTGGCGGGTGAGCAGTTTTTCGGGGATGAGGGCTTCGGCGACTACGTATTTCCCGCGGCCGAGAATGCCGTTGACGGCGGAGACTTTTTTGTCGGTGCAGTAATTTCCGCTGACGGAGACGTGTTTGAGGGTGGGAAACTGCTTCAGGAGGGCATGAAGAATCCGGTCGGCGGCTTTGGTGGCCATGTTGTGGCCGGAGGCATCGCCGGTGTGGAAGGCAAAGCGGAGAAAGAGGAGGTTGCCGATGATCTGGTGATGGGTCTCGATGAGGCGGGCGAAGCGGCTGGTTTCGGCGGTGAGGGTTTGCAGATGATCCTGGTGTTCCCGGGTATAGGCGGTTACGGCAAGGGCCTCGGCGGCATTGGGAGCTTCGAGGAGAATGGAGCGGGTCATGCGGTCATCGATCAGGGTGCAGCGGATTCCACCGCATCGGCCGGAAACCAGAGCCCCGCGGCGTGTGCTTGGCCAGAGTGGCGATTCGTAGGTGGCCAGGGGCACATCCAGGGTTTCGGTCCCGTCGCCGGTCTTCAGCGTCAGGGGGCCGATCCATTTGAGGGGAACCGGGGCGGTGGTGTCAGGTGTGATCGAGGTGGACATCGGGATTTTATGGCGGATTCAGCGCAAAGGTCAAGAGTTGGCTTGGAAACTCATTCCGGATGGGTGCGGACAAAAATAATTTCAGATTTGAGGGGGTTCAGATTTCTTGACCGCAGGGCGGCAAGCCAGGTTTCGCGGGTGGCTTCGGGGTCCGTAAACCGGATCCAGGTGCGTCGGCTGAAAAAGACGGGGTAGCGTCCGGCCTCTTCATAAGGAATTCCGGCGGTACGCAGGGCATGGTGGAGGGTGTCCACCCGGCCGGGGACCTGAAACTGATCGTGGGTGGTGAAAATAAATCCTTCAAAGCCGTCGTGGTTGAGTCTGTCCTCAAACGGAAATTCCACACTGCGGCCGAGACGCATTGAGAGCATGGCCGGCTGGGAGTATTTGCTGTAGATTCCGACGCGGGAGGCTTTCAGTTCCTGCCAGGGGAGATCCTCCGGGATGGCGTTGACACCGAGACGGGGATAAAGGACCCCAAGGAGGAAGGTGAACACCCAGACGGCGGCAATGAGAGGGCGCTGGGGGTGGGTTTCTGTCCAGGCGGTCCAGAGCAGCCAGAGGGTCATGCCCACCGTGGCCATGGAACTCAGGTGTGTGAGGTTGAACCACATGCCGAAGAGCGCAAAAATGAGGGCCACAATGGCGAGAAGGGTTGAGGCGAGGATTATGTGAATTTTGCGGGCACGGGGACTGAGCCGTTCGAGGGTGACGAGAATCAGCACGGCGGCTCCGGGAAGGATCGGGATCATGTACCGTTCGAAGGAGCGCATGAAGAAAAAGGGGAGTACGCTGAGGATCAGCCATCCCGCCAGCCACTGGACACGGGGGTCGCAAAGGGGATGGCCCTTTTTCCAGGCCAGGATCAGGCCGCTCAGGGTGACAAAACTCCAGGGGAACGTGAGGAGCAGCACGGCGCCGAGTGCATTGAAGGGAGACTTTAAACTGACTCGGTTGAGCCGCTGGCCGACAATTTCATTGTTGAGGTTTTCGATAAATTCGTAGTGCAGAAACCGCATAGAGACCGGCCAGGGCAGTGCGAGGAGGAGAAAGGTTCCGAAAAGGAGGGCGGCGGGAACAAGCATGGCGCGTGCGGAGGGGCGTTTCGGCAGGAGAATGAGCCCCATAGCCAGGGC
Source organism: PVC group bacterium (assembly GCA_003565035.1). Taxonomy (GTDB): domain Bacteria; phylum Verrucomicrobiota; class Kiritimatiellia; order SS1-B-03-39; family UBA6053; genus PXAS01. The sequence goes on from PXDP01000460.1 coordinate 6,010, forward strand.
GGGGAGCAGAAAGAGCAGTGACTGGGGGCCTTTGGCGAGGGTGGCGGCGGCGAGGGTGATTCCGGCGCCAATCCAGGCTTTGCGGTTTTGGTCCTGCCAGCCCACCAGGCAGAGGTAAACCGACCAGGTGGTGAAGAAGCCGAGGGGCATATCCAGCATGGCCCGGCGGCCCTCCACGGCCACGCCGGCGGTGGCGAGCACGAGGATGCCGGCGAGAAACCCGCTGCCTTTGAACAGGCGGCGGTAGAGCAGGGTGCTGAGGGTGGCCATCCCGGCACCGCTGAGCACCCCCACCAGGCGGGCGGCCCAGAGTTCAACGCCAAAGAGATGATACAGGGCGGCGATGAACCAGTACACCAAGGGAGGCTTCTGCAGGCGGACTTCGTCATTGAGCCAGAGGGTCCAGTAGGAGCCCCGTTCCATCATTTCCAGCGGCGTGCGGAGGGTGACCCAGAATTCGTCTTTGCCGGTGACACCGGTTTCCCGGGCTGTGCCCAGAAAGAGGACGATAAAGCCAAAGAAAAAAATCAGCCGGGGAACTGTGAGCCGGGGCAGGTTCATGGGGCTGCGGGATCGGAGATGGAGCCTTCCCGCATGACCCGGATCCTTTCCAGGACAGGGGGATGACTATATTCTAAAAAGACCAGCCAGGGATGAGGGGTCAGATTGCTGAGGTTGTCGACGGAAAGCCGTTTGAGCGCGGCGATCAGTTCTTCCGCACCTCCGGTGGTGCGTGCCGCAAAGGCATCGGCTTCGAACTCAAATTTACGGCTCAGAATATTGGTGAAGATGCCGATGAGGGAGGCGATGGGGCTGTACAGGAAGCCAAAGAAAATGAGTCCGGCGTAGAGGGGCAGGTTTTGCGAATCGACCTCAAGACCGAAGGCCTGGTACATTCCGGTTTGTCCGATGAAGAGCGAGAGGAGGTAGAACATGAGGCCGGTGCTGAGAATCCCCGCGACGAGTTGTTTATGGATATGTTTGCATTTGGCATGCCCGACTTCATGGGCCAGGACCGCGACCAGCTCGGGGGTGGCGTGGTTGGCGATGAGGGTGTCAAAGAGGGCGATGCGCCGGGTTTTGCCAAAGCCGGTGAAATAGGCGTTTGC
>PXDP01000297.1 GCA_003565035.1 PVC group bacterium
CAGGGAGGCCACAACAAAAATAAAGGCGTAGGACAGGTAAAACCCCACGATCCCGGAAATGACAGGGCCCGGAACGGACTGGCCGTCCATACGGATTTTGAGCACTGCCTGCGGTTGCAGAAAGAGGCGGACCTGCCGGGCGCATTCTTTGAAGACGACGATCGTACGCATGAGTTTAATGCCGCCGGAGGTGGACCCCGCGCATCCTCCACTGAAGAGAAGAATAAAAAGGAGCGTTTTGCTGAACAAAGGCCAGAGATCGTAATCTTCGGTCGCATATCCCGTGGTGGTAAGGACGGTCAGGACTTGAAAAATGGAAGCCACGAACGATTCGCCGATGGCAAAGCCCCGATTCATGATGATGTCCACTGAGATCAGCAGGGTGGCGATGACGGTGATGCCGAGATACACGCGCCATTCGGCGGAGCGGAAGTAGCTTTTCCAGTCCCCGCGCAATGCCCGGAAATGGAGGGCGAAATTCGTGCCGGCCACAAACATGAAAAAGGCCACAACGAGGCGGATGGCAGGAGATTCGTAATGGGCAATACTGGCGTTGTACGGACTGAACCCGCCTCCGGGCATGGTGGTGAAGGCGTGGTTGATGGCATCAAAAAAGGTCAGCCCGACGGCCATGAGCGCCAGGGTTTCCAGGAAGGTGATGAGGACATAGACCCCGTAGAGGAGTTTGGCGGTATTGGCGATACGCGGAGTCAGCCGGTCTTTGCTGGGTCCGGGCATCTCCGCACGGTAGAGCTGCATGCCGCCAACCCCCAGAAAAGGAAGAATGGCGACACAGAGCACCAACACGCCCATCCCGCCCAACCATTGCGTCAGACTGCGCCAGAATACGATGCCACGGGGCAGGATTTCGATGTCGGTGATGATGGTGGACCCAGTGGTGGTGAATCCGCTCATGGTCTCGAAAATTGCGTCGATCGGGTGGTGGATTGCCCCCGTGAGCATATACGGAATCGCGCCGATATGTGCCAGTGTCAGCCAGCCAAGAGTGACCACCGCAAAGCCGTCTTTGCGGGTGAGATCCACCGGCCCCCGGGTGAAAAATCCGAGCAGTCCGCCCAGCCCTCCGGCGATCAGGGCGGAGGCGAACATGCGGAGCACAACATCCTGCCCGTCGCCATAAGCCAGCCCGACCAGGGCACTCAGGCCGATGGCCCCCGCGATCATGTAGATCAGGTAGGAGATCAGATGAAAAACGCTGCGGGTGTTCATGGCGCGGCGGATCAGGTGAACAGTTCGTCCAGTTTGCGGATATACTTCGGCAGACCGTACAGAAGGATGCGGTCCCCGGCCTTGAGGATGACCGGGCCGGTGGCGACGCGGAGCTGATCGCCCCGCAGCACCGTGGTCAGGATGCATCCGCGCGGAAGTTTGACATCAATAATGGCCTGGTCGACCCAGGGGTGATCCGCCTCCAGGAGGATCTCCATCACCTCGCCGGGAATGCGCTGCAGCACCCGGTCGCCCTGAACGCTTGAGCCGCGCACAAAATGGTAAATGGCATTGATCAAACTGGTGTGGGGACTCACCACCCGGTCCACCAGCGAAAGCGAATCGATAATCGGCTGGTAATTTTTTTTGTCCACCCGGGCGATGGTGAAGTGGGCGCCCATTTTTTCGGCCACCAGACAGGACATGATGTTATTCTCGTCATCGCCGGTCACCGCGACAAAGGCGGTGTTTTTATTGATGCCCATCTCCTCCATGAGATCGTGGTTCAGGGCGCTCCCGTTGATCACCAGGGAGGCTGACAGAGCTTCCGCGCAGTAATCCGCCCGTTCCGCGTTTTCCTCGAGCAGGGTGACATCCAGATGGGTTTTCGCCAGCAGGCCCGCGAGCTGAAGGCCCAGTTCGCCGCCACCGGCAATCACCACCCGGGTGTAATCCGTTTCACTGGGCAGCATGGTGTGCATGAATTTCTCCACCGCTTCGGGCTGACCGACCATATATACCAGATCCCCGATTTGAAACTGCGTGTCGCCGCGGGGAATCCGCAGTTTGCCCCCGCGGGTGTAAGCGATAAAGCGGATGGTGGAGAGCAGATCGTGATGCGGACTGCTTTTGAGCGGCGTGAACAACAGCGGACTGTCGGTGGGCATGAGAAATCCCGCGCAGATCACCCGGCCGTCGAGCAGGTCCACCGCCTCCTGGGCTCCGGGAATCCGGAGGATATTGAACAGATCCCGGGCGCATTCCTGCTGCTGGTTGATCACCAGATCAATCCCAAGCTGATTCAAATTGAAGGCGCTGCCCGGATCGGTGTAACTGGGATTGCTCACCCGGGCAATGTTCCGGGGCACCCCGGCAATGTGGGCCAGCGAACAGGCGAGGACATTGACGGACTCCTGATCGGTGACCGCGACGACCATATCGCATTTTTTAATGCCCGCCTGTTCCAGAATCCGCGGGTCAGCGACATCGCCCTGCACCGTGAGCAGATCCTGGGTGGCCTCCACCTGTTCAAGTGCCAGAGGGTTGCGGTCGATCAGGACCACATCGTGCTGATCAGCGCAAAGCCGCGCTGCCAGCATTCTGCCGGAGGTTCCCGCACCTAAAATAAGGATTCGCATAGCAAAAAAATAAAGATGAAAAAAAAGATCAGAAAGTGGAGGGACAGTCGTCCGTCACGCTCTGATCTATGAAAAAAATGGCGGAGAGGATGGGATTCGAACCCACGGTACGGGTTTCCCCGTACACCAGATTAGCAATCTAGCGCTTTCGACCACTCAGCCACCTCTCCGCCTGAAAGAGATGATTCTCAGAATGATTCAGGTTCCAATACTACGGAACTGAAACACTGGCAAGCGCCGAGTGTATGAAAATTCAGCCGTCCGCCCGTTCGTGGGGCATCAGTTCGCCGCCGATCACCGACGCGCCGCCGTCCACATAGAGGGTCTGGCCGGTGATCTGTTTGGAGAAGGGCCCCAGCAGGAAGGACACGGCGCCGGCGACTTCGACCTGGGCATTCATGGGATCCCAGTTCAGCGGACTGGATTTGGCCCAGGTGGCGCCGAGTTCTTCAAATCCGGGAATGTGTTTGGCGGCAATGGTGAACACCGGACCGGCGGAAACCGCGTTGACCCGGATTTTTTCTTTGCCGTGACGGCGGGCCAGCCCGCGGACCACCGCTTCGAGCGCGGCTTTGTTCACGCCCATCCAGTTGTAGTAGGCAAATGCGCGTTCGGAGGCGAAGGTGAGGGCGACAATGCCGCCGCCTTCGGTCATTTTCGGCTGGGCATACCGGGCCACGGTGGCCAGCGACACGGCGCTGATGCGGAAACCGGCGGCGAGATCGTCATAGGCGTCGGTATGGAACTCCGGACCCAGGCAGGTTTTGGGATTGCTGTAGGCGATGGAGTGAACCACCCCGGCGACGGAACCTTCGATCCCGTCGTACAGGGCTTTAACTTCTTCATCTTTGGTGATGTCACAATAGCGGATGTCCAGATGTTCGCGGTCCGCATCGGTCAGCTTTTTGCTGCGGTCGAAAAAGATTTTTTTCATGCGCTCGCTCTGCACGGTGTAAATCACCTTGCCGCCAAAGGATTCGAGCATTTTGCCGATAGCAAAGGCGATAGAGTCCGCATCAAGCAGACCCATGACAACAAAAGTTTTTCCGGATTCGATCATATAATAGTGTCCTCGTCTTAAGATTTAAGCCCCCAAATGCGGGGCGGTCGGTTCTTTATGACGAAAAGAGAGCCGTTTTGCAAGAAGAAGGGAAGAGAGGGTGGTGGGGAGTGTTTTAAGGCGGAGTGATCTACTCCGCCGGTTCAGGGTTTGGAAACTCGATCCGGCCGGGTCCCGTAAGTTCAATGCCATGCCCGGGAGCAAGCCCTTTTGCGCCGATGAGGAGATAGGAACTGCGGTAAGGAAGCCCGAGAATGCCCTTTTCGGCTCCCAGACGGAACAGAGCGCTCTGTGCACTGCCGCTGAAACGCCGGGTGCCATCGTCCCGGACGGCAAGAATCACGAAAGTGCCGTAGGGCAGCTTGCGGACATCCTCTACAAACCGCTGACTTTCCCCCGGGTGCGCATAGGTATCGTAGGTTTCCGCTTTCAGAAGGTCCCGGTCAAAAACCGCCACCATGCCCAACCCCCGGTCTGCGTTGAATTCACCGGAGCGGCCCAGCAGAATCCGGGCCTCGGGACCGTCCCGGTGGCCGGCGGAGACCCCTTGGGCGATTTCAAGAAACGATTGAAAGGCGGGGTTGTCGCGTGTGAAAAAATACGAGGCATCCATTGGGCCCCGCTCGTCGTCAAATCCGGGCGGCACAAATGGCTGGGACTCTTTTTCTTCGGAAGGTGCCAGGGCTTTCAATTCTGCCAGGATTTTTGGGAATTCCGGCTCTTCAGGAAGGGATTGGATTAAATCCCTGACAAGGATTGCGCGGTCGATTTCATCGGCCCGTGTGAGGTTCCGCTGCAGTTCCAGTAAATGGGCATGATAGCCCGCATGAGCTTCCTTAACGTCTTCGAGAGATGATTGGGCGATGTGTTTGAATGCTTTTAGAGTTTGATCATTTACGGATTGAAGGGCGGGAGGCAAATCCTCCGGGCCGGGCAGGAGGGTCCACCAGATATCCTCATGTTTGGTGACGAATCTGTGTTGTTGGCTTGCCCAGAGCTCCTGACTGCGGAGATGGTTCCGTTTTGCCCGTTTCCCGATGTCCAGGAGTGTTCGCAGGTGCCGTATGCGAAGTTGGCTCAACTGTTGCGTCAAGTGTTCCTCCAGGTTTTGGCGGTGCTCCAAATGTTCGGTTTGCAGTTCCTCGATTTCCGGGAGAAGCCCGCCCCCGCATACCGTGGACAGAAAGGTGCAAAGATAAATACGCAGTTTTATTCCGGATCGATTTCTGTTCATTCCCGGGCCTCCGTCGGCGTGGAATCGAGAAGAACCGCCCCTGCTCCGTGTCGGCGAATGGCGTGTGCCATGGCTGGAAAATGACGCTGAATACGGCGGATTTGAATTTCTGACGGTGCTGCGGGCATGGTTTCGATGTGGATTTCCATCAGGTGCGCCGACTCATTGAGTTCCAGAGCATAGCGGACTTTTTCAGGAGGGTCGTCTTCGGGAGAGTCCGCTGTGGTCAACATCCCGGGGTCGATCACATGCCGGAAAGCATCCGGTTCCACCCGGTAGGGAAGCCGTTGACGCCAGAAGGCGGGTTTGCCGGGAGTCCCCAGAATCAGTACCTGCAGATGGCCAGACTCATCGCTGTTTACAAAGCCCAGACTGCGGCCGGGCGGTGGTTGATTCCGATCGCTTCCCACCTGATACACATCAATGGAGTTCACTTCGATTTCCGGTTCGCCGTCCAGAGGATTGGCCGGCCAGAACATCAAATGACGCTCATGCCGGGATGTGCTGCCCCGCCATGCGTCCACGGGACTGCTGATAAAATACCAGCGGTTCAATTCGAGTTCCATTAATTGGCGGTAGGGAAGGGTGCCCATGTAAATTCGGGTGCGGCGCGGGCCGATGGCCCAGGGATGCGCAGGGCGGTCATCCGGAGGCGGATTCACCCGCAGCCAAATTCCCAGTCGCTCTCCGCGCCGTAAGAGGTGCATGGGCCACTGCCCCCGCACCACTCTGGCCAGCGGCTCGTCTCCGGGAGCACCAAATCGGAACCGTGTGCTGGTGACATCCAGAGGGCTGTCCTGATCGAGTGTGGCAGGCAGGGGGGGGTGCAGCCCCAGCAGCGGAGACCAGTCCGGCGTGCCGCCCCGGGAGGCCGGGCTGTCAAAGTTGATCTCCACATTCCCCGATACCCGCCAGCGTGTAAAGGAATGAACGGCCAGGCGTTTTCTGGACCACCAGGGCGGCGGGGCCTGGGTACTGATATCAAACAGGGAATTCGTGGTCTGCAATTCGCTGAAGCCCGTCCGTTCCGGCGCGAAATTATGGCGTGCCGCCCTGGAGCCCGACGGTCTCAGCTCCATGAGGTGATGGGTGTGCATGGGGAAAGTGAATTCAATCCATCCTCCGTCCGGATCGGCGGACGATTCGCCGAACGGGCGGGCGTTCAGGGTTTGCCTGACCAGATGGGTTTCCGGCATCGTACCTTCACGCGGATCGAAGACTACCCGGTGGAAAAGCAGATCCGTCGGTCCGGCCCAGGGCACCGGCAGAGCGAGTCGTGCTTCCGCGCCCCGGATCCACATGGGCGTGTGCACGAGCACCTGCACCGAATCCCGGCCGTTGTCGGCCACCGCCCAGAACGCCTGGCCGATTTCAGGGTTGCGGCCTTCCGGGGTCAGGTTCGCCAGACTTTTCCGATAGGCCGGTCCGCCGAACCGAAAGGTGTTCCGCAGGTAGTGCCACATCAGCCCCGGGGTGTCGTCTCCGGCCGGAAACATCGGCCCGCCCGGAAAAGAGTCATGCAGCATCGCCGCCCGGTCGTAGGTCATCAGGTGTTCTGCCAGCATGGCGTGAACCGACCGGCTTGCATAAGGAGTCTGCCGTTCAATATACCCATGGAATGACGAGCGAAGGCTCAGGACGATGTCGCGGGTGGAAGCGAGACCGTCCGCATCCAGCTCCCCGGCCAAAAAAGCCTGGCGGTGATTCACGTCCCGGTACAGATGATGATTATAGTGTGCAGGAAGCCGCCCCAGCAGAACGGTTCGATCGGTTTCCCGGGGATGAAAATAAACCATAACTTCGGTGTCGGGGTATAGGGAGCGGAGAGTTTCCTCGGCAGCAAACCCCGCGGAATTCCGGGGCAGGACCCAACTGTGGAACAGATTGCCGTACACATACACCGCCGCGCCCAGACAGGGGGCGGGTCCGCCCGGTTGGGGATTCACCACCCGGACGGCGGGCATCATGCCCCGCGCCACCGCCATGCCCAGACGGCGGTGCCAAATCTCCAATTCCCGTGCCGCGTAAGGATCCGCCGACTTCAGCCGTTCGAATTTCCTGACGGATTCCCGCCAGGCCGCCTCCAGTTCTGAAGGGACCGTCGGGGGCGCGCCCCCCTGAAGCGGCGGAAAGGCTTCCGGCTCGAAACGGGTACGCGGCAGGGGAAGTTCAACCGAAACCGTCCGAACCCAGGCGCTGTCCCGCCGGTTCAGACTTTCCGCGTTTTCCGC
>PXDP01000104.1 GCA_003565035.1 PVC group bacterium
CACCGCCTGGACCCGCCTCAACCGCGCCCAACGCCTGCTCGCCATCCGCATGTACAGTGAATGGCCCTACTTCAGGTCCATGATCGACAACGCCGAACTCGCCCTCACCAAATGCGATCCCGTCATCGCCCGCGAATACGCCGGCCTCGTCAAAGACCCCGTCATCCGCGAACACTTCGGCAATGCCGTGGCTCAGGAAATGATCCTCACCCGCAACGCCATCCTCGCCATGACCGAGCGGCCCTCCCTCATGGCCGACACCGCCTGGCTCCGCCGCAGCGTCGAAATCCGCAAGCCCTTCATCGATCTCCTCAACCACATCCAGATCGAACTCCTCCGCCGTCAGCAGACCACCCCCGACGACGAACCCCTCCGCCGTTCCCTCCGCCTCTCTGTCCAGGGCATCGCCGCCGGGCTGCGGACGACCGGCTGATTACGGAAGGTTTTTGATGATTCATGCCATACCGATTTCATTTATTTGTGGAATTATTTCCTGGTTTCGAAACGAACAGCCACAAATTTACATGAAAGTTTTATTGGGGTTCACATTTATTCCATTTATTATCTGCATATTGTTTTTCTTTGGCTGAAATCCATTGGAACAAACGGCTGACCCGGAACATCTCCATCGCCATCTATACATTTCTGGCATTGATCGCAATCAGCATTGGGTCATAAGGTTAATCGACCTGGAGCAAGGTCCTCGGAAAATAGTTACGCTGCTTGTCTTGATGCCAACGGCATCACACTCTCCAGCCAGGGGCAGCGCCCCTGGAACCCGCCTCAAACCCATGCTCACCCTGAAAGGGTGAAACTCCTTCATGCAGCGGACTCAAAGACTTTCATCCTTTCAGGATGATGATTTTTTGGGGTTCACAATCCAGGGGCGTTGCCCCTGGCTGACGAATTTTATCCCGTTGGGATATCTATCCCTCTTCATGCCAACGGCATCACACTCTCCAGCCAGGGGCAGCGCCCCTGGAACCCGCCCCAAACCCATGCTCACCCTGAAAGGGTGAAACTCCCTTTATACCAAAGACTTTCATCCTTTCAGGATGATGGATTTATTGGGGTTTACGATCCAGGGGCGCAGCCCCTGGCTGACGGGTTTTATCCCGTTGGGATATCTCCTCCCCTTCATGCCAACGGCATCACACTCACCAGCCAGGGGCAACGCCCCTGGAACCCGCCACCACCCCATGCTCACCCTGAAAGGGTGAAACCCCTCAATCCCACACATACCGTTCATCAAACGATATATGATGCTTTGTCAAAAATTTCCGGTATTCTTCTTGAAACGTATTCTTGCGGTGATGCTCCTCCTGATTTTGAATGTACGCTATTACCTTCGGAATATTGGATTCGCTCACTGAAAAAGCTCCATAACCCGTTTGCCATGCAAATTTTCCAAGCATCGGGTCCTTCATTTCATCCGATATTTCTTTAATCCATCCGGAGGATCCTTTCTTAACCTCTTTCACTACCTCTGCGACTGAACGGGTGCGTGATAGCAAAAATAATGTGTGCGCATGATCGGGCATGATCTTTGTCACCACAGATGGACAATCCAACTCCTTAAAAATACCCACCTGATACGCCTCCATTTTCGTGCGCTCTTCCTCTTTTGACAGAAAGGGATGCCGGTTTTTTGTGCTGTAAATCAAATGAATTGCAAGTTTGGATAAGGATTGGGGCATAATTCCAGATGATAATATACGTTTGTTTATCTCTTCAAGGAAAAAATGCACCTTTGAGAAGAATTCCATCCCTTCAGGATGGCAATTCTAATCCTGTTTTCAAATCCAGGGGCGTTGCCCCTGGCTGACGGGTTTTATCCCGTTGGGATATCTACTCCCCTTCATGCCAACGGCATCACACTCACCAGCCAGGGGCAACGCCCCTGGAACCCGCCCCCACCCCATGCTCACCCTGAAAGGGTGAAACCCCTCAATCCCACACATACCTTTCATCAAACGGTATATGATGCTTTACCAAAAATTTCCGGTATTCTTCTTGAAACGTAATATTCCCCAAACTCTGTCTTCTTGACATACGTCCATAATATGCCATTTTATACGTATGAAATCTAAACTGACCCTTTCATTGCCTGAAAAAACCATTTTACAGGCCAAACAAATTGCGATTCACCGTCGCACCACCGTTTCGGCACTTTTTGCTGAATCCCTAAAACAATGGCAATTTGAACCGGGCCCCCCCTTCAAACCAGAGAATCATGATTATCCGGATGATGTTCGGGAACTGATCGGCATATTTTCAAGTCACGCTCCCTATGATGCCCGCTCTGCCCGCATCCGAGAAAAACATGGATAGGCTTTTTTTCGATACAAACATTCTACTGGATGTTCTCGAACAGCGCGCTCCATGGTTTCCGGAGGCCGCTGAATGCTTGGCTCGGGCTCGGCGCGGCCAATGCGCCGGAGCCATTTCCGCCCTGTCCCTGTCCGACATCGCTTACATCCAGAAATTGGCTTCCATCTCCACACTCTATAAGAGTTTCCGATGTTTGAGGAAATTTCTGGACATCGCCTCATTGAATTCGGACACCGTCGACGCGAGTCTGTCACGACAACTCCCGGACATCGAAGACGGCTTTCAACTCGAAGCCGCTCTCAACTGGAAAGCCACCCACCTCCTCACGCGAAACGTCAAAGATTTTCCACTGGACGCACCCATCATCATCCAAACACCCGCCCAATACCTTCAGTAGTCTTCAATTTTACCTTAAATCCACTGAGACAGAAGTGTTCGGGCAGGCACGACAACGGGTGTGGAATGCTGATAGGGGTTCGCGTCCACATACGGCATCGTTTCCACAACCTGAAACGCGTGGGGAGCATGGATTTGACGCTGAAAATATTCCAAGGTACTGCTTATCCGGCTGTCCTGATGTTTGGCCTCGACCAGAAACCACGGCTCCCCGTCGCGTACCACCAGAAAATCCACTTCCCGTTGCTGCTTATCGCGAAGATACCGGAGTTCAAAATCACCGTAACCCAAATCCGTCCACCCCTGCACCGCTTTCAGGAGCTGACAGGCCACGAACGTTTCAAACCGTTTTCCCGCATCGTCCAGTGCCGACCAGTCGCGTACGTACCACTTCGGCGCCTTGCGAAGCGTGCTGCTCACATTCCGGTGCCAGGGACGAAGCAGAAATCCATGATGAAAATCACACAGCGTGTTCACCCACGATTTCATCGTGTGCGGAGAAACCCCGACATCCCGGGCAAGATTCGCGGTAACCAGCGCCTCCCCGGAACGGGCCGCCAACAGATCGGCTGTCATTTCCAATTGGGGCAAATCTTCGATTCTGGTTAAGTCCCGTATATCTTCCCGTATCAATTGCTGCCGCCGCAGGGTCCGCCATCTTCGCTGAAAGGATCCATCACGCAGGGTCAGCGGTTCTGGAAACCCTCCATAGTGTAACAGAGCCTGCCAATCCTCATCCGGCAACCGCGAAGGTGCACGGATCAGATCCGCATCCGGAGGTGAGGGATGTAAAACTTCTGCCACAGAAAGCGGATGCATGTGAAAAAGAAAGTACCGCCCCATCAGACTGTCCCCTCCCTTTCGGTACACATCCAGCCGGGAGGATCCGGTAACAATCACCCGGCACAGCGTCTCATGCAAATCAAAAAAGCCCTTTAGAAACGTTTTCCATCGGGGATTTTTGTGCAGTTCATCAAAAACAATCACTGGAAGAGAGGCCTGCAGATTCCGAAGCCCCAACGCTTCTCCCAGCGAAGCCGCTCCCCGCAGTATTAACGCCCGGTGCTCCTCCACATCCCAGGACAAATAATGGTCCGCCAAACCACGGCAACTGGTGGTCTTCCCAACCTGACGGGGACCACTCACAAAGGCCATTTGCCGATATGCCTCCAAATGCCCGGATAAAACTGTGTCATAAACTCTCTTCATTTAACTATAATGCAGTCACCTGCATTTTGGTCAACACTAAAATGAACACACATGCATTTTGGTTATTCCCTTTTTTCAGCATATGCAATTTTGAAACTTGTTTCCGCCCTGTCGCTTCGCTTACATCACAGTTCATGAAATACATCGAAGTCCTTTTCACCCCCGGCAGCGAGAAAACCATGTCCGCACTCGCGGACAAGGTGAAAGCGGAAGACTACCGGCTGTTTTCCGACACCTTTGACGGTATGCGCATGGCGCGGCTTCTGGTCCGCAAAGATGCGCTTCAGCACTCACTGGATACCCTGGAATCCGTTCTTGGAGCCCAGCCGACGGCCAAAGTGGTCGTCCTGGATGTGGAATCCGCCTGGCCCGGCAGTGATGAGAAAAAACGCGAAAAAGAACAGTCCGCCACCTCCACCCGGGAACAGCTCTACGAAGAAATCAGTAAAAACGCGGTCTGCAACCGGAATTATCTGATCCTCGTGGCGCTCTCCACCCTTGTTGCCGCCATTGGACTCATCGAAAACAACGTTGCGGTGATCATTGGTGCCATGGTAATTGCCCCCCTGCTCGGGCCAAACCTTGCGCTCAGCCTCGGCATCAGTCTTGGGGATCTTACCCTGGTGCGCAAAGCCATCTTCACCTCCTTTGCCGGGGTGGGACTCGCCATTCTTCTTTCGGTTCTGCTCGGAACCACCCTTGCTCTGGACGAACCCGGATCCGAACTCATTCTCCGCACCCACGCCGACTTCAGTTCCGCGACCCTGGCCCTTGCCTCCGGGGCCGCGGCCGCGCTTTCCCTGACCACCGGTTTGTCCAGTGTGCTCGTCGGTGTCATGGTGGCGGTGGCCCTGCTCCCGCCCGCCGCCACCCTCGGCATCTTTCTTGGACAGGGGAATCTCCATCTCGCCGCCGGCGCCGCGATTCTTCTGGGCATCAATGTGGTCTGTGTGGATATTGCCGGCAATATCGTTTTCTGGCTCAAAGGCATCCGCCCCCGCAACCCCGAACACAGCAAACACGCCATCCGCGCCCTCTGGATCTCCCTGATCGGATGGACCCTCATTCTTGCGTTACTCCTGGTCCTGTTAAGCCTGAGAGAATGAGAGGCGTTCCATCCCCTCAAAAAAAAAGCACGAACCTAAGTCCGTGCTTTCGTTTCAACATTTTTGCTGAACATCAATCTTCGGTTCGTTCCGTTTCCAGATCTTCAAGAACCGCTTCGATGTCTTCCTCAACCTCATCGATCACCGTTTCGGTTTCTTCGACAAGCTCCACATCGGTTTCTTCGATTACATCTTCAGCTTCGTCAGCCAACTCTTCGACCTCTTCCGCCAGCGGCGTTTCGGGCAGACCCATCATCGCTTCAGGCAGAGAATCCGTCTGAGCGGCCGGGGCGGGCGTAACGTCCACACCGGTTGTCCGGGAATACACCAGTGCCAGCGCCAAGGTGTTCACCAGAAAAATTACCGCAAACAGCACCGTGCCTTTGGTGAGCACGTTGCCCGCACGGGCCCCGAAAAGCTGTTCGCCCATTCCGCCGCCGCCAAACGCGGCACCGCCCAGCCCGCCCCCACTCTTGGAGGGCTGCACCAGGACGATCAGAATGAGCAACACACTGACAATCACTTCGACTGCAATCAAAAAACCGATAAGAATATTCATACAGTCCTCTTACGCATCCGCGGCGGCTTTGACAATCTCAATAAATGACTGCGCATCCAGAGCCGCACCGCCAATGAGACCGCCATCAATGTCCGGCTTGGACAGGAGTTCCGCCGCATTGCCCGGTTTCATGCTGCCGCCGTACTGAATCCGAACCGAATCCGCCGTGGGTTTGTCGGACAGTTTCGCCAGCAGACCGCGGATCATCGCGTGCACGTCCTGCGCCTGTTCGGGGGTGGCGGTCTTGCCGGTGCCGATGGCCCAGACCGGTTCGTAGGCAATGATCACGTTTTTGAACTGCGCGGACGTCAATCCTGCCAGTCCGCCGTTGATTTGGGTGGTAATAACCGATTCGATCTGATCGGCTTCGCGCTCTTCCAGCGTTTCGCCCACACAGACGATCGGTTTCAGACCGGCGGCCAAAGCGGCGTGAGTCTTTTTGTTGACCGACTCATCGGTTTCGCCAAAATACTGACGCCGTTCGCTGTGTCCGAGGATCACATACCGGCAGTACAAATCCCGCAGCATTGCCGCGGAAATTTCGCCTGTATACGCCCCATCGGCTTCCCAGTGCATGTTTTGTGCACCCACCGCGATCTGGCTGCCGGAGACAGCCTGACTGACCGCACTGATGGCGGTGAACGCGGGACAAAGCACCACATCCACTTTAGTTTCCGCACTGAGTTCGCGCTTCACCGCATTGGCCAGCGCTTCGCCCTCGCCCGCGGTCTTGTTCATTTTCCAGTTACCGGCAATAATTTTTTTACGCATAATACTTTTCTTTCTCTAAAGGGTTTTCCGACCGTCGGAAAACGGTCCGGCTGATTTTCCGATCATCGGAAAAGGCCTCAGCGGCGTTTCCGATGATCGGAAGGGGGTTAACTTTACTTGTCGGTGAGGGCAAGCAGTCCGGGAAGCTGTTTTCCTTCCATCAGTTCCAGGCTGGCACCGCCGCCGGTGCTGATGTGGGTGATTTTCTCGTCGAGTCCGGCTTTCTTGATAGCACTGACAGAATCGCCGCCGCCGATGATGCTGATGCATTCGGCGTTGTCGGCCACGGCCTGGGCCACGGTGTTGGTGCCGGAGGCGAAGGGCTTCATTTCGAAGCAGCCCATGGGACCGTTCCAAATGACGGTTTTGGCTTTGGAAATTTCTTCTGCAAAAAGGGCACTGGTTTTGGGTCCGATGTCCATGCCTTCCCAGCCGTCGGGAATTTCGCCTTCCACCACCCGTGTGTTGGCAGATTCGCTGAAGTCATCACCAATTACGTTGTCAATCGGCAGCAGGAATTTGACCCCTTTGGCTTTGGCGTCTTCCATGATTTTGAGGGCGAGTTCCATTTTATCGTCTTCATGGATGGATCCGCCAATCTTCTGGCCCATGGCTTTGAAGAAGGTGTAGGCCATGCCGCCGCCGATGAGAAGGGTGTCGACTTTGTCCATAAGGTTGACAATCACGTCGATCTTGCCGGAAATCTTGGCACCGCCGATAATCGCCACGAAGGGATG
>PXDP01000079.1 GCA_003565035.1 PVC group bacterium
GCCGGCGCAGCATGTTTGTTCGCTGACAGCTTTTTGGAGGTGAAATCACTCATTACCGGAAGAGTAACATACTCCAAACAAATGCGACAAGACAAACATGTCCCTCCGGGTCATTTAACGGGTGGGGTGTTCGGTATAGCGGGCAGGCTTCAAAAGATAAAACTGTTTTTTCATAAGGGGTACTCATTGTGTATTCTCCGTCCGGGACGGCCGGGTTATATTCGTCATTCTCCCCATTCACCGCGTCGGGGGCACGGCCTCGCGGATCACAGATCCAAGCTCGGGATGCAGAATCAGCAGCGAAAAGCGGGCCGCCTCCTCCGGCTGACGGTCATTAAGCGACAGATAATCAAAGCGCCCCCGAAGATCGGTGTACCCGTCTTTCCAGAAGCTTTCTTTGCCGTCCACACCCCGCGCATACACCTTCACATAGGTTTTCGGCAGCGGCACTCCGTCCACGGCGGAACGGACCTCCACCTGGCCGAAACTCTCCATCATGCGCACCCGCAGACGGTTCGCAAACCAGGTTTCGCTCTCCCGCAGCCCCCGTCCGGTCAATTCCACCACCATATTGCCGTCCCGGAACGCCTCCGGAAGGTCCAGCGCATACTCCTCTCCGTCATCCTCCAGCGCAATCTCCCGCCGGAACGCCGGCTTCACGACCCCAAAGCCACCGCCATCCGCCGCCGCAAAAGGACGCCGGCTGAACAACAGCTCCACATCCATCGGATACAGATTCAGCGTCGCCCGCGGCAGATTCCGCGCCGTCACCCAAATCCGGCCGCCCTCCTGACGCAATGAAAGCGACGGACTCTCCGATGCCGCCCGATCCAAACGCTGCTGCCGGTCCGGATCGGCCACCGCCGTTTCCCCGCCCCGCGCCTCCATCACCGCATCCCGCAGTGCCGCAAAGCGGTCCCGCCAGCGCGGCACATCATGCGCCACGTACGGCGCAACCCGCGCCAGCGCCCGGTCTGTATCCAGGGTCCGCAGATCCATCCACGCCCACAAATACGCAATCTGCAGCCGCTCCTCCACCTCCGAACCCCGAATGCTGTTCAACTGCTCCGCCGCTTCCTCCAGCCGGTCCTGCAGCACCAGATAATACGTCAGCCCCAGACGTTCGGATGCCTTGAGTTCCTGACGGTACATCGCCTGATTCAAAAAGGCTGTATATTGCTCCCGCACCGCCGGATTCAGAATCTCCAGCCGCGCGCCCACCCGGTGCGCCCGCGGATTCACCAGCGGATCGTACTCCAAATGTTCGTACGACTTCCGCGCCACCGGATCCACCCGCAGCAGGCCACTGTCCAGCACCGGCCCCACCCGCTCCGCCAGCCGGGTGCCCGGCAGCCAGACACGCGCCCGCGCCTCGTCCTGATGATACACCGCATACGAAAAGGTCGTATCGTGCAGGACAAGCCGCGAAGCCAGCACGTCCGCCGCTCCCGCAAAAAATTCCCTGTCCCGTAAACGCCACGCCATTTCATTCAGATCCAGCCGCCGGAGATTATTCTCCCGCAAAAAGGTCAGGACCGCCTCCGGCTCCGCGTGCTGCGCAATCCAGCCCCAGGAGGTCGGATCAAACTCCGTCGGCGCATCCACCACAGCAAACACCCGCGGCTCCGCCCGACCGATGATCGCCTCCTCCGCCGCCGCATGAGCCGGAAACTGCTCAAAGCGTCCCGCAAACGGGAACATAAACGCATACTCAATCGTCCGCGTCGTGTACGGCTCCAGCACCAGCGACACATCATCCGTGTAGAATCCGTTACTCACCGGTACCGCCCCCCGGGGAATCTGCACCAGCACATTCAGGCGACGCCGCGAAGCCGTCGGATTCGTCAGCGTCACCCGTCCCCCGTACACCACCCGGCGCACAAATTCCCCACTCACGAACTTCTCAATCTGCTCATTGCCCTCAAAACGGTAGCGGTCATCCGGCCGGTAAAACTGCTGCGAAATCAGCAGCGGACGGTCGTCCTCCGAAAGCTCCGCCGGCAGAATCTGCTCACTCACCAGCAGCGCCGGTCCGGCAGTCCGGCCCCTCAAACGCGCACCTTCCACGGTTTCCTCAACCGCCTCCGCCTCCCAGGGCAGGCCCGAAAACGCCAGCGCCACCAGCACCTCCGTCAGATTTCCCTGCGCCTCCAGCACATGCGGCGACACCGCCACACCCTCCGCCACATCGCGCCAGAATCCGTTCACGCCAATCCGCTCCGGGGTGTCGTCTTTCACCCGCAGATTGTAATAATTCTGCTCCGCCCACTCCTTCGTCTTCGGCAAAGCCCGGAACATTTCCGGCGCGCCGAAAGGGTCCCCGACAAGCTCACTGACATCCACCATCTCCGCCACAGACTCTTCGCGCAAGGACATCGCCAGGGCCCGCTGCGGGGCCGGGGCGGCTTCCGCCGCCACCGACGGTGCGGGCCCAAACGGATCCGCTCCTCCGGAAGTCCGACTCAATGTTCTTCCAGGCATCATTCCTCTCATGACCGCCGGACTGGCAATATCACTCAACAGCTCAGACAAGCCTTCAGCATCTCTCCGGCGGCTGTCTCGCTCCCCCGCCACCGCCTCATCCAAATCAGCCGACTGTAAAGCCGTGCGCACCAGACGCGCAAAGCCCTCCGCATCCGGCGGCAGCAGCTCCCATCCCTCCCGCAGGGCCGCGCGCACTGCCTCCGCATCTCCGCCGCGCCGGGCCAGCAAGGCCAACTCCATGGCATTGCGCTGTTGCAGGCGGTCCAGACGGAGATCCTCCTCCGTCAGTGCATCCAACAGCCAGCGGTCCACAAAGGTTTTATCCTTCTTATTCGCCAAATATGGCTTCACCACCGCATCGAAAAATTCAGGGTCACGGGCATACAAAAACAGATGCAGCTCATGCGAGGCAAATTCCCCGTATTTCGCACGCTTTGCATCATCATCCAGTTCCGGCCAGTCCTTCAGAAACGCGAACTGACCCAGAAGCGCATCGCCGCTCAGCGTCTGCAGGAGATCAAAAACCTCCGGCAGGGTCTGAAGCACCCGGTACCGGCTCGTCGCCAAATCAGGAATCTCAAATTTCTCACCCGCCTCCAAAGCGCGAATCCGTTTTTGACGGCTGAACGAACCCTCAGCATCCAGACCCGCCAGCAGGCGCACATCCACCGGGTCAAAGGACCGGTCCGACAGCAGCACCCGGCTCTGGCTCGTGCCAAAGCGGTCCATCACCACCACCTCCAGCCAGGTCTGTTCCGCCAGCCCGGACAGATCAATCAAAACTTGCCCCTCTTCATCCGGCACCAAATTCGTCCACCACACACTTCCCTGCGGCAGAAAATCCACCCCCAAATCCAGCGGCCCCGCCACCGAAGGCTGAACCGTCCGGGCCATCCTCGCACGCCCCTCCGCAGGCGGTGCGGCCGGAGCCCGGCCCAACTGCTGACGACCGCCCCGGTACGCCTCATCCGCTTTCAATTGCTCCCGCTCTGCCGTGGTTTCCCGCAATTCCCAGGGATTCAAAATCAGCCCCGGACGCGCCAGCAGCGAACCCGCGAACATCCGCTGAAACCGGCGCTCCAGCACATAACGGTATTCATCCCCGATGTTCCGTCCACTCACGTACTGCACATGCGGCGGATGCAGCATCCGCTCCGCCGGTGACGGAAAACCCGCTCCCGCCGGAAACACCCCGCCCGGACCCGCAAAACGGGCCGCCCGCACCGCCACCCGCGTGCTCGGTGTCGCGTCCCGCACCTGAATCCGCACCCGCTCGCCGTCCACTCTGGCCTCCGCCACCGACGGCATCCGCGCCACCGTCTCCTGCAGCCTCCGCCGCACGCCGATCAAATACCCGTGCTTCGCTTCTCCCGCCAGCACCTCAATATTTACCGCCTCGCCCTGTGGCAACAGGCGGAGCACATACGATCCGGGTGCCAAGCCTTCAATCGACAGTGCCCCCGCGTCCACCTTCACCCGGTCCCCCAGATCCTCCTGCACCGCCCCCCGCGCCATGCGCAGCAGCATCACCCCGCGAAGATCCCGCGGCGCCTCAAACGGATAAGGAAGCGACACCGCTTCTCCCTCCAGGATATGCAGACGTTCCGGCCAGGTCACCCGCCCCGGCGAAAGCAGTTCATCCAGTCCCACCAGCTCCGTTCCCTCCGCCGTGATCCGCACCAGATTCGACAGCGATCCCAGGGCCACCCGCCCCGCCGCGTCGGTGGTCACACTCGTATGAACCCTCCGCCGGAACCCCGCGTGCTCAAAGCCCAGCCGCAGCGGCACCCCCGCAATCGGTTCACCCGTCAGCCCCCGAACCTCCACCGCCCATCCCCCGTGCGACGGCACCAGATAGGCCTGCCGCATAAACGCCACCCGCCGCGCCTGATTCACCGTCAGAGCCGTGCTGTCCTCAAGCGTGATCCGCTCCCCGTCCGTGCGCCGCACCCAGTCCGCCTCCACCGAGACATCCAGTCCGCGCAGATCATCCGGCACATAAAAAGACACCCGCCACTCGCGATTCCGCGTGAACTCCGCGGTGTACGCCCGCTCCGTCCGCGTGTCCCGCGCATCCGTTGCCCCCAGCTTCACCCGCACTTCGCCCAGGCGCGCCGGATCGAGCGGCACCCCGTTCACCCGGAGATCAGGCCTTAAAATCAGTGCGGCCGTATTGCGCCGTGGCAGGCTCTGCGGATCCAGATGAATTCCCGCCGAAAAGCTGTAGTCCTCACCAAGATGCAGGATCTCCTCCGGAAAACTGAAATTTCCGTCACGCAAAACCGCAAAGCGCGGGCCCGGATTCTCCGAATACGGCAAAAAAATCACCCCGTGATCATTCGCCGTGAACTCCCGGCCGTCCATCCACAAAGCGGCCGACGTCACATGATCCCCCGCCTCATTCAGCACCATCACCGCCTGACCGCCGTCCACCGGCTGGGAAATCGACTCCAAATGCCCCACATGCAGCAGGGCCCTCGAACTCACGCCCCCCCCAATCAATTCCACCACATACACCCCCCGCTCCGTAATTTCCGGAAAGGCCAGCGTGTGCCGCACCCGCCGCCCCGGAGTCTGGTCCACCTGAAGCGAGCGTTCATGCGTGGCTACCAAACCGTCCAAATCCACCGCCTGATCCACCGGCGCGCGGCGGGTACTGTAATAGTTAAACGTCTGCAGCTCGTAAATCCGCACCATCAGACTCTCCACCCGCTTCACATCCACCTTCAGTTCCACCGCATCACCCGGACGGATATAGGCCGGATTCACCCGCGCAAACTCAAGTTCCACCCGCTCCAAGATGGCCCGGTACTGCTCCGGCGACAGCATTCCCCGCCAGTCCTCCGGACGGCCCGCCCCCTGCAGGATTTTGCTCTCCGCGAACAGCGCATCCAGCCAGGAACGCTCAAACCAGGTCGAAAATGCCTCCGGCGAAGGTGCGCCCCGGAACAGCTCCATCAGAAAGTCCCGCACCAGTTCACTCTCATTCCCGATCGGCGGAAGCACCACTCCCGCTTCCTGCGGACGGTACGAAAAATCCACCCAGTCCGCCCGGCGCCGCTGCCAGGCCGCCTGAAGTTCCCGGGGCAAATAGGACACCTGCCGCGGCAACTCCAGATACGCCCGGAACAGCGCCTCATCATAGACCCCCAAATGCCGCTGATGATCCAGCAAACGGTACAGCACACTCGCCTTCAGAGAATTGTGCATCGGTTCCAGACCCTTCACAAACGCCCAAACCTCCGCAAAATGCGCCGCTCCCGCTTCATGATCCCGCGACAAATCCGTCTCCGGTGCCGGCATCCTCGCCAGACGCGCCTCCACATAGCGGCGGTCCCGCAGCAGCTCCGGCATCCGCTGTCCCAACGCCTCCAGTTGCGTCCGCGTCAGCAGACCGTGCAGGGTATGCTGACCAAACCCCTGACTGTCCTTAAAGCGAAGATCCTCCACGATCAAGTCGACCACTCCCGCCACATCCGGCCGCCGCAGACGCGAAAGAGCGATCCGCCGCTGCTCCGGCGACAGATCCTGCCGCAGCAGAATTTCCTGTCCGTCCTCGGTAAAATTATTCTCAAAGCGCCCGGTTCTAGCTTCCCGCAGAAACGCCTCCAGACCGTAGGCATCTTCCCGGATCTGCGAAGGATGGGACGACACCCGCTCCTCATCCCGGCGGCGGTGACTGAACGACAATCCCAACTCATTGCGAATCATCTGCCAGGCATCCGCCGGACGTCGACTGAACTCCAGCAGTGCCTGCCTTCTCTCCATTTCCCGGAGACGGTTCGACGGCCCCCGCGGCCGCAGAAACTGCCGCCACTCCGCGATGGTCGCCTCAAACGCCGCCCGGTCGCCCGACAACTGATGATGCAAAGCAGTGTAGTGATAAAAATCCTCAGTATTTGGCACCAGCATCGCCAAAGCCTTTTCGCGATCCCCCCACGCAAAGGCCTCTTTAAACTCCAGCGACTCCGCCTCCGCCGCACCCGCAAACCCGCTCAGAAACACCAACAACACCAAAAGCTTTTTCATAAGAGACTCCAAAAAGGTTACCGTCATCCAACAGACTACACCCCACAGACGGCTGCCAACAAGAGAATCTTAGAAATTTCCATCTTTCTGCAACAGGTGCGCCCAACGCTTGCAACAACGCTTGCAACAGGTGCGCACAACGGGAAATTTAAAAAAATCAAAAAAATCGCGGAAGAAACCAACCCGCAGGGGTGTAGGGAAATGAGATTCATTCCTTTCATTCACACCTGGAGACTTCAAGATGCCCTTTCACCCCACTCCTTTGACTTCACGTAAACGCGGACTTCGGATCCTGCCAAAGTCCGGGGGATACTTCGTTCACGTCACCAGCCGCGTCGTTCAGCAGAAATTTTTGTTTGGCGATCAGGAAAAAACTGTTTTTTCCGACCTGCTCTACCGCTGGGCTGATTTTTCCGGCATTGGGATTCTCACCTATTGCCTGATGAACAATCATGTGCATTTACTGCTTTGGATCCCCCCGGTGCAACAGGTGCGCACAGAGGAACTTCTCCGCAGAATTCAACGGGTCTGGCCGGAACGGAAGGTGAGAGCCTGGATGGA
>PXDP01000432.1 GCA_003565035.1 PVC group bacterium
GCCTGATACCGGAGGCACTCGGCTGGGAGTTGAAGCGTGATTCGCAGGACCGCATCGCGGGGATGAACATCGACTTCAGCGTGATGGCGGAATACGTCGCCGAGACGCTCGTCTCGCTCGGGCAGGAGGTCGCGGAGATCGGGCTGGAGCTGAATGCCGATCTGGATCTCTTCCTCGAGGTCCAGAGCTTCCTCGCCTTTGACCTCGATTTCACTTTTAGCTTTGCCGACGACGAGGTCGACTCCCTGCCGGTGGGTGTCGATGCCAGCTTCAACTTCAGTCAACTGGAGTTTGCCGCCAGTGCCGCCGCCGATCTGGCCGCTGGTGCGACGCTCGGGCCGCTGGAGTTGCTGCTGGGCTCGGCGGAGCATCCTGGCGAGCTGTCGGTCTCGCTGGGCGGTGCCTTCTACGATTCAGCCGGGGAGGGTAACTTCGGCGATGTCGTCTTCACCACCGACACCGACGATTACGATAACGTCCTCGAATACGAAAACGCGCTCGCCATCGACGTGCCGGTTTTTGTCGACCTGGCCGGCTTCTCGACCGATATTGAGAGCGGCGAGCTTCCGCGCCTCCGGCTCAACGGGGCTTTCTTCGATGGCAGCGGCTTCGACTTTGAGGCGATCAACTTTGACCGGCTCTTTGAGTTCGGCGAATTCGGCATTCGCGACTTCCTGCTCGCTTTCCAGCAAGTTGGTGACTGGCTCGGCTCGATCTCCGGGGTCGATTTCCTTGCTCTCGATATTCCTTTCCTCGACCGCTCGCTCGGTGATCTGCTCGATTTCTCGACGGCCTTCCAGTCGGGCTTCCTCAGCCGGATCGATTGGGATAATGTGCACACCTTCCAGGACTTTGGGGTCGAGTTGGGCCGCCTCGGGGTCATCGATCTCTTCGGTGATGTTGGCGGAGTCGATTGGGATGCGCTCGGATTTGAGGGGCTATTTAATCTCCTCGTTGATCTCGACTTCTTCGATGCCTCCGGCACTGGCGGCATCGACTGGGGCGAGGTGGCGACCTTCCGCGAGTTCTACTTTGCGCTCGCCCGCATCGGCAAGCTGCGCCTGCCCGAGGGTGATCCGATTGACTGGGGCGGTTTCTCCAGCGACTCGAACGGCTACCGCGAGTTCTACATTCAGCTCGGGCGCCTCGACCTGATCAATCTCCCCGGTGGCGATCCGATTGAGTGGGGCAGCCTCGGCAACTTCCAGGACTTTTTTGAGGCGCTCGGTGAGTTCGGCGTCTTCGGCGATATCGATACGCCTACGATCAGTGCCGCGATCAACTGGGATGGCATCGGCGACTTCCGCGAATTCTTCCTTGAACTGTGGCGGTTGGAGCTGGTCAGCCTGCCGGGGGGCGAACCCTTTGACTGGGACGGCATCGGGGACTTCCGCGAATTCTTCTTCGATCTCGCCCGCTATCGACTGGTCAACATTGGCGAGCGCTTTGCCTCGATCTACGACTCCATCGACAAGACCCTCAGCCTCGACCTGAGTTTCTCCCTCGACTACCAGAACTACGGTCTTCGCGAGGCCAATGCAGTTTCGTCAATCGGGATCTCCGGCCTGCTTGGATTGGGAGCTGCCGACCTCGACCCCGGCTCGGTGGACGGGCTGACGGAAAACCTCCTCGGCATCGCGACCGAGCGCAATCCCTTCGACTTTGTCGAGAAAGGACTGATGTCGCTGGCCGAGCTGTATTCGCTCGAAGTCGACGGCACCGCACTCCTCACCCGCGACGACTTCGACCTCACCGACGCGCAGATCGAAGCGCGGGTCGAGGCCAGAGCCAGCCGTCTCGAGGCCGACTTCCCCGACTACGAAGAGGCTTCCCTTGAAGAGCAGTTGCTCCTGCTCATCCTGATTGGCGAGGTGACCGCCTCCGACCTCATCACCACCGACCTTGGTCTGGCGGATATTAGTGCGCTCGGGCTGCCGGAGTATGTTTTCAATCAGGTTTCCCTTCTGGATGTCGTGGTCGGGGAGGGAGTCGTTGCCCTGGAGGACCTGATCAGCGACCGCTATCTCACCCGCTTCGACCTGCGCAGCGACTTGCCGCGCGTCGATGCCCGCGTCCTGGTCGAAGAGTTGAATCTGGTCACCTACGCCGAGCTGGAAGCGGCGAATTTAATCAACTTCGCCCAAACGGTCGATCTGCGCGCCTTCCTGGCCGCGCCGGAGGAGTTGATCACGCTGCCGGAGTTGCTCGCTGCCGGGCTGGTAACGGTCGACAGCTTCACTGACCGTGACATCGCTCTGGGTAATCTGGATATCTCGGACTGGGACCTCGAGAACCTGCTTTCGGTGGGCATCGTCAACGAGACCCTGATTGACAGCATCCCCTTCGATCCTTTCCGCACGCTGGCAAACGGTGTCGATCTCGGGTTCGACCTGGGGCCGCTCAGCGTTATTGCCGATCTGTCTGCCGACCTCCGTGCCTCGATTGGGGCCGATCTCACCCTGATCATCGACTTGGATGGTCCGACCGGGCAGGAGGGCTTCAGCATACTGATCGACGATGTCGAGCTGCGTGGCGAGGTTGCCTTTGACGTGCCGAGCATGGAAGATGCCGAGGGCGATGGTGAGCCGGATGCAGGACCAGCCAGCCTGGGGCTCCGCCTGGGCTTCCTTGAGCTGACCAGCGATGTCCATCTCCATCTCGATGCCGAGGCCAAGCTCACTCTCAAGGACCCCGCCGGACCCATCGATCTGCGCAATCTTCTCAACGGCTCCGGCCTCCAGCACCTCGACTTCGATTTCGGCGGTGAGGCCTGGGCTCTGATGGAGGGCTTGCAAGTGGCTGGTTCCAGCTTCGATACGATCAGCATCGGCCCGGAACTACAGCTCGGTGTAGTCGTCCAGGATTTGACGAAGTGGGACCGCGTCACGGTCGTCAACCACGAGGAGGGCGATGAGCCGCTCCTCGATGTCTCCTCCGAGACTGTGGCAGGGCGCATCGAGCGCGAAGTCACGCTCAATGAGGATCTCATCACTTCCGGCACCGTCCGCGAGGACGATATCGTGGTCGTCGTGCCCGACCTCGGGAACCTCTTCGACCTCTCCAACCTGAGCTTCCTCGATATCCTCCGCGCAGTCGATCTCGGTGTCGACATCCTCAGTGATGCCCTCGCGGAGATGCCGTTCTACAATCAGACGCTGCCGATCATCAACCGCTCGCCCGGTGATCTGCTCGACTTCCTGGATCAGCTGACCGACGATCTGATCGAGTTGGCAGAGGATCCGGCCGCTGCTGTCCAGCAAGTTGAGGAGGTGATCACCCGTGCGTTCGGTCTGCGCGACGACCAGTTCAACCTCGTCCTCGATGAGCCGGAGGCGACCCTGTATCTGGAATTTAACTTCTTCGAGTTCTATCAGGATAGCTTTGCCTTCGCCTTCGACCTCGCCGCGCTCGGGATCGATGCCGACATCTCGATGCTCACCGATCTCCTCAACGCTGGTGGCGCGGGCAATATCGATGTCGCCGCCTACATTGAGGCGATTCTCAAGGTGGGGATCGATTTCTCCGGTCTGGCCGACGGTGAGTTGCCGGGCTTCTTTATTGTCGAAAATCATGACGACGACGGCACGCGCGTCGAAGTCGGCGCACAGATTGTCGGCGAGGATCTCGACCTCGGCTTCAAGATTCTCTCAGCCGAGTTGGGGGTCAGCGGAGGCTCCGCCTACCTCGGCGGCTACTCCAGCGGGGTTGCCGCTGCCGCCTTTGATCCCGAGACGGACCTCGACGAAGACGGACGCCTCACTTCCAGTGCCCGCGACCGCTTCGCCCGCGGCTTTATCGAAGTCTCCAACGATGACGACAGCGACGATCAGCGCTACACCTTCGATCAAAACTTCCTCGACTTCATTCAGTTTGGCCTCACCGGTGGCTTTGATATCGACCTCCCGGTTGAACTGCCTCTGCTCGGGCATGTTGGCGAGATTGAAGTTGCGACGCTGAACGAGGAGAATGATGGCCTCGAACAGCTCATCGACTACTTCATCAGCGGCGGGTCGGAGTTGCCCCTCGATGTCAGCTTCCCCGACTTTGAGGACCTCTTCGACTTCTCACTGCTCGGCCTCCTCAACAATCCCGGCTTCATCCTCGACGGGATCGACCTCGCACTCGGCGGGCTGCAGGATATCTTTGGCGCGGCTCTCGCCTCCGATCTGCCCTTCATCGGTGGACAGCTTGCGGGCACGGCCAACGTCATCCGCGACTTCCGCAACGGCCTCCTTTCGGAGCTGCGCGAAAAGCTCTCCGGTAATGGCAAGGCCATCGAGCTGCTGCGTGATACGCTTTGGGGTGTCTTCGGCGAGCCCGGCATGGGCATCATCCAGGACCGCACCGGAGATGGCGAGGTCAGCATCGAGGATATTGAGATCGCATTTGTCGATGAGGATGGCGAGCTGATTGAGCTGTGGGAAGTCGGTGCGGTCGTGCCCGAGGAGGCCGATGCGATTGAGCTGCGCACCGATCTCGGCGGTTCGATCTTTGCCACCGGCCTCGATATCCCGCTCGATTTCGAAATCCCCGGATTCTCCCTCAATGTCGATGGCGGCTTCGGCCTGGAAATGTTGTGGGCCTTCGATTTCGGGATGGGGATCAGCCTCAGCGACGGGTTCTACCTCACGACCAACGACGACGATTCGCCCGAGCTGACTCTCGAAATCGCCGCTTTCCTCGATGGCGACCCGACGAACCCGGACAACCGCGTGCCGTTCTCTGCCGGTGGTTCGCTCCTCTTCTTTGATCTCGACGCGACCGACAACAACGACCCCAGTGGTCTCTTTGGCCGCCTCACGCTCGACATCGTCGGGCAGGAGTCGAATGGTCGCCTGACTCTCGACCACCTGCTGGCCAATCCGCTCTCCGATGTCTTCGTCCCGAATCTGGAGGTCGAAGCCGATCTGGATCTTAACCTGCGCCTCTCGCTCGCAATTGGCGGCGACCTGCCGAGCCTCCCCGCGCTGGAGGCGGATCTCCGCCTCTTCTGGGCATGGGATTTGCAGAATGGCTCGCAGACACCCGAAGTCGGCCTCTACGATGTGCGCCTCGATCTCGGTGACTTCATTTCCAACGTCATCGGGCCGGTGATCGGCAATATCGCCGACATCCTCGATCCGTTCAAGCCAGTCATTGAGACGCTTACCACCGAGATCAGCCCGCTGCAAAAGCTCGGCTTCGACCGGCCCAATCTCCTCGGCCTGCTCGGCTTCCTCTACAAGGCGCAGACCGGCAACGATCTGCCGTGGGGCTTCATCGACACCTTCCTCAATATCTATGACTTTGTCATCGTCATGGATTCCTTTAACGAGGATCCGTTGACGAATGTCTACGTCCCCCTCGGCACCATTGCGGGTATCGGGACGAACAACCCGAGTGCGACCCGCCAGCCCGCCGACCCCAACGCTCTCGGTGCCCGCGCGACCAACTTCCTCAACCAACTCGAAGGCATGGTGCCCGATGCGGAGCCCTCCGAGGGCTTCGGCATCGGCGGAAATGGAGATGGCTTCAGCGGTTCCGGTGTCACCGCCGACGACATCAAGGACGCCTTCAAGTTCGACTATATTTTCGACATCAACAACTGGATGCAGCTGTTGACTGGAGGCGACGCGCTGCTGCTGACCTTCGACCTGCCGCAGCTGTTTGCCGAGTTCCGCTTCAACCTGACCGTCTTTTCTTACGGGATTCCGAAAGTGGCGAGTATCGATGTCGATGTCGTCGGCTCCGCCCGGATTGAAGCCAATCTCGCCTTCGGTTATGACACCTACGGTATTCGCAAGGCGATTGAAACAGGTGATCCACTGCAATTGCTCGACGGTTTCTTCGTCGCTGACTGGGCGGTGGAGGATCTCCTGAAACCGATTGATTTCACCAATCCACCGGAGGACATTTTCGAAGTCTTCTTCTCCGCCTTCTTCGGGATCGAAGCGGCCCTCTCCGCGCTCGGCTTCCGCGCCGGGGTCGGTGGCGGCATCGGGCTCGATGTCGGGCTCGACCTTCAGGATGTGGAGATGCCCAATGTCGTGCCGATCAATGGCGACCAGCGCCTGCGGGATCTCTCTGAATTTACCTGGGAGCGCGACGGCACCGAATACGGTGTGATCTATCTCGGCGATGGACGTATCCGGCCCTCCGAGTTTATCACGATGTGGAACTACACTGGCGACGGTGCGCCCGGCGGCCTCCTCAACCTCATCAATATTCACGGTGAGCTGTATGCCCGCCTTTACGCCTTCGTCACGGGTCCCTTCCGCTATCGCTGGGAGCGCAACATCGTGCCGGACATTACGATTGCCGAGTTTAATTATGATGCGCCGCGAGTCGAGCCAGTGATCGGCGAGATCGAGGGCGGCACCCTGACTCTGAACATCGGCCCGCGCGCCGCCGACCGCCTCTACCTCGACACCGAGGATGGCGGCGACCGCGTCTTCATCTCCGGCGACAGCTCCTCCATCGTCGTCCAATACGGTGACTGGGCGCAGGAGTTTACCGGTTCCTTCGACCTTGTCTATGCTGACGCGGGAGTCGGCTCCAACTTCATCGACGCCCGCTCGCTGGTTGATGTTGAGGTCGAGTTCATCGGGGGAGACGACGGAAACGAGTTCTACCTCGGCGAGGCTGGCGGCACCCTGATTGGCGGTGCCGGGGATGACATCCTCGACGCCTCCGCCGCGATTGGTGCGGCTACCATTAATGCCACCGCAGGCGGGAATAACCGCCTCATCGGTGGGGCGGGCGACGACACCCTCATCGGTGGTCCGGGCGTTGACGACATTCGCACCGGCGGTGGTAATAATGCCGTTACTACAGGAAGCAGCGACGACTCGATCCGTGGTGGTGCCGGGAATAACACTTACGTGATCGGGGACAACTTCGGCCTGCTCAATTTCAACGACGGCCTCGGCGACATCATCCTCGACTTCAGCGAAATGACGCAGGACCTCGTCGGCAACGTCACCCGTAACGGAGCCGAGTTCTTCGTTTACGGTGCCGACGGAGATATCGAGAGCGAGCTGCGCTTTAGCCGGGGCA
>PXDP01000280.1 GCA_003565035.1 PVC group bacterium
AAGTCGGTCCCCCGGTGGAGCGACTGAAAGAGGAGGCGATCAAGACCAGCAAATCCCGAAAGAAAAAGCGGCAGATCAAAGCCGGCAAGCCGCGTTCGGCCGCGTTGCAGTCTGTTGCGGCGTTTCTGCTCATCGGCGGTCTGATGGGCGGGCTGTTGTTTCATCAGGTGACCGGAAAAGAGTTGATTTCCCCTGAATACGCCAATTATGGACGGATCTTTTTTGTGGTGGCCATGTATATCGTGCTGGTCATTGAGGCGTTCACCCAGGACATGCTGCACGGGTTGTTTTGCGTCTTTTTTCCGCCTTATGCGCTGGTGTACGGTTTGTTGTACTCCGATGCAGGCCCGTTGCGGGGGCTGAGTCTGGCGGTGATGGTGTTTCTGGGTGCGGAAATGTATTTTACGCCGGAGGATGCACTGGTCTATCATGTGCGGGACGGGATCTCGGAATTTGTGGGACAGGGGCAACGTCTGATTCAGGATGAACCGCGAAATGTACCGAGGCATTAGGATGGGGACGGTTGTGAATTCAGACCGGAAGAGCCGCAGGGGCGGCGCGACTCTGCTGGTTTTAGTGGTGCTGGTGACCGGGGCCTCCCTGGTATCTCTGGTGCAGCATGCCCAGACGCAGCGCACCTTCGGCCTGCGAATGGTGAACGCGGAGGTGGAGACCGAGGCGGCGATGCTGCTGGGGCTGGAGACGGCTTTGCGTCTACTGTCCGAGCATACATTGGCCTCACCGGAGGACCCGTTTCCCCCGGAGGTGGATGAGGAAGGCTTCCGGGCGGACAGCGGCGCGGTGATTCGTCTAGTCTTCCGGGACGCCCAGGACCGTTTTGATCTCAACTGGTTGCGGAATCAGGGCGTGCCGCAGGAAAGTTTCGGACATCTGTTCCGGGCCGCGGGCCTGCGGGGCAGCCTGTTGGTACTGGATGGCTGGGCGGAAAACCCCGAACTTCTGGAGTCGGTGGATGCCTGGCCGCTACATATGCCGGAGGCGGCCGAATGGCTGGAGAGTCCGCTGCGCGCCGATCTGACCGTTCTGCCGCCCCCGTCCTCCGGCGTGGTTCCGCTGAATGTGAACGCCGTGGATGCGGAGCTTCTGGTGCGGATGCTGGGGGAACCTCTGCGGGGGTGGACCGAAACAGTTCTGCGCTTCCGGGAGCAGGCTCCGCTGCCGGACATCGGCGGCGCCCTGGCCTTGCTGCCCGATCCGGTGGCCGCGGCCCTGCACCCCTATCTGGATGTGCGCTCCGCTTACTTTGAAGTCCGGATGGACGTGGAATACGATGGTTTTGCGGCCGCCGGATGGGCCCTGCTGCGACGGGAAGATGATGGAACCGTGGAGGTGATGCAATGCCGGTGGTAAGTGAAGACTGGCTGGATCCCTCCGCCTGGGCGCATGTGCAGGTCGCCTGGGGCCTGGTCCGGGATACGGACCTGCTGCGTCTGGGGCGGATGACCCGCGGCGGGGCCGCCGAGCTGTTCCATGTTTCCGAAAAGGAATGGGGGGAAGGATGTTCCCTGCGGGGCCGGCTGGAGCAGGAGGTGCGTCAGGGCGCCCGGCTTGTGGCGGGCCTGGCACCGTCCCGGGTGATGCTGCGCACGCTGCATTCTCCGATTCAGGATCCGGTGAAATCCGCTGAGATCCTGCCGTCTTTGCTGGATGCGGCTCTGCCGTTTCCGCTGGAGAGCTGTGTGGTGGCCTTCGGCGAAAGCCGGAGGGCGGAAGAGGGCGGAATGACCTGTCTGGCCGCCGCAATCCGTCTGGAGGATTTGCAGGCGGAATGCCGCTCCTGGGAGAGCCTGGGACTGAATCCGGACTGCATGGTGCCGGAGGCGCTGATTCTGGCCCGGGCAACGCCGGGGGTGCATGTCTGGATCGGTTCAGGCCGGTCGGTGTTTGTTCATTGGACAGACAGCGGCTTCGCCGCCTGCGGCGGGGCCAAAGACACCGCCCGGGACGGCCGGACCCTCGGGCGCTTTCTGGGCGCAATTTCCGGGGCACCTGCGCCGGAGTGGGCGGGACCCGGGGGCGACGATTATGAAGAGGTCCTTGAAATGGGCCTGGCCCGGGCCGGACTTGGACTGGGAAACATCCGGATGAATCTTCGTGCGGACGCCGCAGCTCATCCGGGCCTGCTGCATCGCGCCCGCCGCACCCGCCGGATACTGTTGACCCTTTGCGCGATGTTGACCGCCCTGGCCGCGGGCATGCCTCTGGTGCTGCGCACGGTGGTGAATGTTCATTTTGAGGCCGCCCGAACCCGAATGGCCGGAGCGTATCGCGAACTGACCGGCTCCGCCAGCCCGCCGGGACAGGAGCGCCTGCTTTTGGAGCGCTGGATTGACCGGGAATGGGGTGGTGTGCGCGCCGCGACAGAGCGGGTTTTTGCCCCGGAACTTCGCGCGGGCATGGGCGAAGTGCTGTCGGTCGCCGCCCGGCTCGGGATCACGGTGCGGGCCTGGAATCAGGATGCAGAAACCTTTGGGCTTACCTTTGCCGCGGACCGCTCCCTGGCGGAGCGTTTCGAGGCGGAAATCGCCGGGTTTGGCTGGTATGGTGACCTGACGGAGGCCGAGGCCGGCGCCTGGCGCTTCCTGGGAAGGAGGGAGCCATGAGCGCGCCCGGACATGTCCGCCCCCGCGTCTGGGGAGCCTTGGCCCTGGCCGGACTGTTCCTCTTGCTGGGCGTCGGCGGGTACAGCCTTCGCCGGGACCGGGAACGCCTGGCCCGCGTCTTTTCGCAGGAGCGGGAGCTGCGGGGGCTGGCACAGGCCGTGCAGGCCGAGCAGGCCTGGCTTATGCGTCAACTTACCCGTCCGCTGGATGACCCAAGAGGACTGATTGAGACCTACGCCGCCGGAACGCGGGTTACGGTCCGCGGTGCGGAGGAGGAAATGTTGTCGGATGCCATCCGGCTGCGGCGCGTGGCACTGGAGCTGGATGGGGTCTCCTGGGAGGAGATTTCCACCATTCTTGAGGCGTTCGAAACGCAAAATCCACCCTGGCGTTTACAGGAAATCGATCTCCGGAGCGGCCTCGCCGGGCTGGAGGGACGGCTCCGGTTTGAAGGCTTGGAGGCGGCCGAATGAGCCCTGGTGAAAAACGCTTTATTTTTTTCGTTATTTATTTGTCAATTGACCGGAACCAGAATAGTGTACTCCGGTCATTCATCCAAAAGGGACCGACTATATCATGATTAATCTTCAAAACATACAAATCTCCTCTGTCACCAAGAAATTGCTGACCGGACTGACCGGGCTTTCTTTGGTGATGTTTCTGGTCGCGCATTTGATCGGGAACCTCACGTTGTTTGCGGGGCCGGAAGTGTTCAACGCGTACGCCCAGTTCCTGCATCATTTCATGCACGGAATGTTCATCCGTCTGGCCGAGTTCGGTCTGCTCAGTTTTTTCATCATTCATATCTGGTCGGCTGTAAGTGTTTCGATGAGCAAGCGCAAGGCGCGTCCGAGCCGCTATGCGGTGGAAGGCAATGCCGGGGGAAAAAGCAAAAAGTCGCTCCATTCTCTGAATATGATTATCAGCGGATGTATCATTCTGCTCTTTGTTCTGGTCCACCTGAATCACTTTAAATATGCGGATCACGAAGCCGTGGGAACCATGACTCTGGCGGACGGCACCGAAGTGCAGAACGTGTACCGGCTTGTGGTCGGCTCCTTCCAGGGGAACTTCGGCTATGTTCTCTTTTACATGCTGGCGATGGGCGTGCTCTGCTCACACCTGATGCACGGGGTCTGGAGTGCGGTGCAGAGCCTCGGGTTTACCCGTCCCACCACCATCCCTTATCTGCACATGGCCGGCATGGTGATTGCCATCGCCCTGGCGGTGGGGTTCTTCCTGCTGCCGATCCTTATTTTCATGATGCGCGGGACCTTTGATCCGAACGCCATGCCCGATCCGGTGCATCACGCCTCTCTTTTACTCAACCGCCTGATGCTGGGCTGAACTTTTTTAGGAAACACACTATGAGCGCCAAAAAAACACTCGATGCGAAGATTCCGCCCGGTCCGGTTACGGAAAAATGGACTCAGCACAAGTTCAACATGAAGCTGGTCAACCCGGCCAACAAGCGGAAACACACCGTGATTGTTGTCGGCACCGGTCTGGCCGGGGCTTCCGCCGCCGCTTCGCTGGGGGAACTCGGCTATAATGTGCTTAATTTCTGCATTCAGGATTCTCCCCGCCGCGCCCACTCGGT
The DNA here is from genome assembly GCA_003565035.1 of PVC group bacterium. Classification (GTDB taxonomy): domain Bacteria; phylum Verrucomicrobiota; class Kiritimatiellia; order SS1-B-03-39; family UBA6053; genus PXAS01. The sequence continues at coordinate 4,225 of PXDP01000280.1, forward strand.
CGCGGCTCAGGGCGGAATCAATGCCGCAAAAAATTACCAAAACGACGGGGACAGCGTTTACCGCCTGTTTTACGACACGGTCAAAGGCGGCGACTTCCGCGCCCGTGAGGCCAATGTGCACCGCCTCGCCGAAGTCAGTGTCAACATTATCGACCAGTGTGTGGCCCAGGGGGTTCCGTTTGCCCGTGAATACGGCGGTATGCTCTCGAACCGCTCCTTCGGCGGTGCTCAGGTTTCGCGGACGTTCTACGCCCGCGGTCAGACCGGCCAGCAGCTTCTGCTGGGGGCATACGGCGCGCTGATGCGTCAGGTTGAAGAAGGCAAAGTCAAACTTTTCCCCCGCCGCGAAATGCTCGACCTGGTCAAGGTCAACGATGTGGCCCGCGGGATTATCTGCCGCAATCTGGTCACCGGCGAACTGGAAAAATATGCCGCCGACGCAGTGCTGCTGTGTACCGGCGGATATTCCACGGTGTTTTATTTGAGCACCAACGCAGTGAACTGCAACGCGACCGCCGCCTGGCGCTGTTACAAGCGGGGCGCATATTTCGCGAACCCCTGCTTCACCCAGATTCACCCCACCTGTATTCCCCGCTTTGGCGAAACACAGTCGAAACTGACGCTGATGAGCGAATCGCTCCGCAACGATGGACGCGTTTGGGTGCCGAAGCGCAAAGGCGATGACCGGAAGCCCAGTGATATTCCCGAAACGGAACGCGATTACTTCCTGGAAGCCAAATATCCCGCCTTCGGCAACCTCGTGCCCCGCGACATTGCCTCACGCAACGCTCAGGAGGTTTGTCAGGAGGGCCGCGGCGTGGGACCCACCGGCTACGCGGTGTATCTGGACTTCGGCGAAGCGATTCAACGCCTCGGCAAAGATATTATCGCCCAGCGCTATGGCAACCTCTTCGCCATGTACCATGAGATCACCGGCGATGATCCCTACGAGACGCCCATGATGATCTATCCCGCCCCGCACTATACCATGGGCGGACTCTGGGTGGATTACAACCTCATGACCACCGTGGACGGGCTGTTTGCCCTCGGAGAAGCCAACTTCTCCGATCACGGCGCCAACCGCCTGGGGGCCTCCGCGCTCATGCAGGGACTGGCCGACGGTTATTTCGTGATTCCCTACACTCTCGGCAACTACCTGGCCACCACCAAACTCGACCCGGTCGGCACCGATGCCAAAGAATTCGAAGAGGCTGTCGCCGAGGTGCAGTCCGGGGTGGAAAAACTCATGTCTATCAAAGGCAAGACCACCGCCGACGAGATCCACCGCGAACTTGGCAACATTATGATTGATGAAGTCGGGATGTCCCGGCAGGAGAAGGGCCTGAAGCGTGCCCTCAAAGAAATCCCCAAAATTCGCGAAAAATTCTGGAACGACCTCTGTATTCCCGGGGACGCGAAGGATTACAACAAAGAGCTGGAAAAAGCGGGCCGTGTGGCCGACTTTTTGGAGCTGGGGGAACTGATGGCCCGCGATGCGCTGGAGCGCAAAGAATCGTGCGGCGGTCACTTCCGTCTGGAGTCACAGGACAGCGAAGGCGAAGCCAAACGCGACGACGAGAACTTCACCCATGTGGCCGCCTGGCGGTATCAGGGCGAAGACAAGGTGCCGGAGCGCTGTGTTGAGCCGCTGGTGTACGAAAACGTGAAACCGTCACAGCGCAGTTACAAATAATTTAACCTGAGGAAAAACCCATGAATGTACATCTTCGAATTTGGCGTCAGCCGGGTCCCAACGCCCCCGGCCGACTGGTCGATTACAGTGTCGAGGACATTGATCCGTCCCAGTCCTTTCTGGAAATGCTGGATAAGCTCAATGAAAATCTGATCCACGAGGGGCAGGAGCCCGTCGCGTTTGAGAGCGACTGCCGCGAAGGCATCTGCGGGAACTGCGGTCTGGTCATCAACGGCATTCCGCACGGCCCCAAAGGCGCCTGCACCACCTGCGAGGTGCGCATGCGCCAGTTCAACAGTGGCGACACCATTACCGTGGAGCCGTTCCGGGCCAAAGCCTTTCCGCTGATCAAGGACCTGGTCGTGAACCGCAGCGCCTTTGACCGGATCATGGGCAAAGGCGGATTTGTGGCGGTCAACACCGGCAGTGCCCAGGATGCGAACCTGATTCCGATTCACAAGGATGATGCCGAGCACGCCATGGATGCGGCCGCCTGCATCGGCTGCGGTGCCTGTGTAGCCGCCTGTCCGAATGCCAGCGCCAGCCTGTTCGTCGGGGCCAAAGTCTCGCAGTTCACCTGGTTGCCGCAGGGACAGGTCGAACGCCACACCCGCGTGCTCAAGATGGTGAAACAGATGGACTCCGAAGGCTTTGGCGACTGCTCCAACCACGCCGAATGCGAAGCGGCCTGTCCCAAGGAAATCTCGATTTCCAACATCAGCCGCATGCGGCGTGAATACACCAAAGCGATGTTCGCTGCCGTCTGACGGGTTTGTCCCGTAGTCGAAGCGGTCCTCCGCTTCGATAAACCGAAGTCAAAGCTGTCCCCAGTTCATCAACTGGGGACCTTTGCATCTGCGGCCTAACGCAGGGTCCTCCCGCAACCGAATTGACCACCCGCTCGCAAGCTCGCTTGAGGGCACGGAGGAAGAAAGACGGAGACCTTGGGTACGGGAGGGAATGCCGCGAGCCCCGGATTTCACCCCAAAACTGCGGCATCTCCCTCCGGCAACCTTTCCGCTCAACCGGAGGCTGCCAGGATGGGGTTCGGCTCTTCGGGGTGCCTTCCGGGGTTTACCACGCCAGGGGCGTGGCTCGCCGAACCCACCCG
>PXDP01000349.1 GCA_003565035.1 PVC group bacterium
ATGGCGAGGAGGTGGAGCACGGCGTTGGTGGAGCCGCCGAGGGCACAGACCAGTGGGATGGCGTTTTCGAACGCCTTTTTGGTCATGATCTGTTTGGGGGTGATGCCGGCCTGGATGAGCTTGAGCACGGCTTCGCCGGCGGCTTTGCAGTCGGCCGCTTTTTCGGGAGAAATGGCGGCCTGGGAGGAGCTGCCGGGCAGGCTCATGCCGAGGGCTTCGATGGCGGAGGCCATGGTGTTGGCGGTGTACATGCCGCCGCAGGAGCCGGCGCCGGGGATGGAGACGCGTTCGATCTGCTCCAGTTCGGCATCATCAATGTCGCCGCGGGCATGGGCGCCGACGGCTTCGAAGACGGAGACGATGTCCACATCTTTTTCTTTGTGTTTGCCGGGCAGAATGGTGCCGCCGTAGACAAAGACGGCGGGGCGGTTGAGGCGGGCAATGGCGAGCATGCAGCCGGGCATGTTTTTGTCACAGCCGCCAATGGCCACCAGGCCGTCGAACATCTGGCAGCCGACCACGGTTTCGATGGAGTCGGCGATCACTTCGCGGGACACCAGGGAGTAGTGCATGCCGTCGGTGCCCATGGAGATGCCGTCGGAAATGGTGATGGTGTTGAAGATGATGCCTTTGCCGCCGGCGGCATCCACGCCGGCGCAGCTTTCGCGGGCAAGCTGGTCGATGTGCATGTTGCAGGGGGTGACCATGCTCCAGGTGGAGGCGATGCCGACCTGGGGCTTCTGGAAATCCGCCCGGTCAAAGCCCACCGCGTGCAGCATGGCACGGGAGGCGGCGCGCTCGGGGCCTTCGGTGATTTGTGAAGAATAGGGGCGGCAGGAAGAGCAATCGGTACAGGCGGCAGATTTTTTCGATGACATGTTGGAGGTCCTGGGTTCTGAGATGGGTCTCTAATCCTAAATATAGAAAATTGCGGTTGGTCGAGTCAAAAGCAAGCGGATTTCACTTGGATTTCTCTCCGGAACATTGCAGAGATTGACCTGTGAAGGGTTTTCCGCGTTTCTTACGAGGGGGCAGACTGTCTGTTTCCCGCTATTCTTTGGCATTGATCACGCTTTGGCTGGTGGTCAGTTTGCTGATTGCCCTGGCGGCACTGCGGGTTTACCCCGGCGAACGTCCGTGGATTCCGCTGGCGTTTCTGGGGGTGTTTCTCACCCTGGGTGTCACCACCTACAGCTCCTTCCGCTGGATGCTGCAGGACGTGGAGAAAGGATTCGGGATGGAATGGGGGAAACGGGAGCACGCGGTGCATCTGGAGCGGGATTCGCTGCGGCTGGACCTGGAGCAGGAGCAGCTGCGGTCCAGGGATTTAGCGGGAAGACTGAAAAATGCTTCTCTGCAGACCCGGCGGCTGCATTCAGTGTTTTCACAGCTCTGCCATCCGGTGGTTTTTCTCGATTTGCAGGGGGAAATTCTGGATTTAAATACGTCCGCCAGTGATCTTCTGGGTGCATCCGCCAGCGGATTGAGGGGGAAATCGTTGTTTGCGCTGTCGGCGTTTGCCGACGCGGACGAACTCACGAAGCTGTTGGAAACGGCGGCCCTGGGGGAACCGGTTCAGTTTCAGCAGGAATTGTTCAGCCAGACCGGCGAACTGCATACGCTGATTCTTACGCTGAAAGCGGTTTTTGGTGAAAAAGAGCGTGCGGAACTGGTGATTCTGGAAGGACAGGATATCACCGAACGGCTGCGGGCCGAGGTGGCGCTTCAGGAAACGTTTCAACAGTTTCAGCAAAGTCAGAAAATGGAGGCGGTGGGGCGGCTGGCGGGTGGCATTGCCCATGATTTTAATAATCTCCTGACCTCGATTCTGGGGTTCAGTCATATGGCTCTGGAGGAAATTCCTGAAGATTTGGATGCGGTCGATGATTTGAAAGAGGTGATTCTTGCCGCCACCCGGGCGCAGAATCTCACCCAGAAGTTGCTGGCAATTTCCCGGAAAGACCTGTTTAACACCCGCCCAATCGACCTGAATCAGCTGGTTCGGGATATGAACAAGCTGATTCGGGTCACCCTGCACGAGAATATCGAAATCGTCACTGAGCTGAGTTCAGAATTCTGCACACTTCTTGCGGACACCACATCGCTGGAGCAGGTGATCCTGAACCTGGCGGTAAACGCCCGGGACGCGATGCCCCGCAGCGGACGGCTGTATATCCGGACCGGTCTCGAGGATCTGGAAAGCCCGGCGGGAATTCTCCCGGAACCTTCCCCCGGCAAATATGCTGTGTTTTCGATCCGGGACACCGGCTGCGGGATGGACCTTGAAGTTCTGGAGCATATTTTTGAACCTTTTTTCACCACCAAAGAGGCGGGGCAGGGAACAGGGTTGGGGCTGTCGACGGTTTATGCCATCATGAAGCAGTATCAGGGTGGTATTCAAATCTGGAGTGAGCCCGGCGTGGGCACCGAGTTTAAATTGTTTTTCCCTTATCATGAGTATGCCGAGCAAATGATGCTGGATCTGCCCAATGACGTCCGGCGGCCCCCTGAAAAAGGCGAAGAAACCATTCTGCTGGTGGAAGATGAGGACGGCGTGCGCCGCATGGCTTCCAAAATGATCGAATCCCTCGGTTATACGCTGCTGTCGGCCGCCGACGGCGAGGAGGGCGTCCGGGTGGCCGAAGCCTATGAAGGTAAAATCGATCTGATTATCACCGATGTGGTGATGCCGAACTTAAGCGGCCCGGAAATGATTGACCGGCTCCGTATTTCCCTGGGCCATATCCCGCATTTGTATGTCTCCGGGTTCACCATGGATAAGCTCGTGGAGCACGGCGCGGATGATTCCATGGACAATTTGATCCGTAAGCCCTACAGCCGTGAGGATCTGGCCCGCCGTATCCGGAACACGCTGGACGGAGTGGGTTAAGGTCGGATCACCATAAATCGGTACCAGTCCGCGTCCCCCGCATCGTGGGCGGTGATGACCTCAACGCTGTCATAGCGTTCACGACGCTGCACAACGATCACCGCATCGCCGGGACGCGCCTGGCGGAAGGCCCGCTCCGCACTGTCGAGGTTGTGTACGTGGCGTCCGAGATGAAAATCAAAGCGCGCGGAATTGATGCCCACCACATGCAGCATGTCCGCGTCTTTGACGCGGGGGCGGACGGAGCGGAGAAAGCGGCTGTGCAGGGCATCCTCGTGGGTGCGGCTTCGCCAGATATCCCCGCCAATGCCCAGCCCGATGGTCAGAAGAACCAGTGGCAGCAGGGCTTTGCGGGGGGCGAACGCGGATAAGATCCACACAGCGGGCGGCAGCAGCATGAGCGTGTAGTGGTTTTGCTTGCTGGGGGTGAGGGTCAGCAGCAGGAAGGTGACTCCGAACCAGACCCAGGGAAGTGAAACCGACATGCGCGGACGGAAGCGGGGAAAGGCCAGAAACAGCGCGGGGCCCAGCATCGCCGGCAGGGTGTAGAGATAAAAGAGCGGGCCGCGGCGGTTGGGAGAATCAACGAAGGTGTCCCGGAGTTCGGCCTCCAGCGCTCCGCGGGCGACGGAATCGCTGAGCAGAAATCCGAGCCAGCCTGCACCGACGAGGAGGGGCGGGAGCAGAGCCGTCAGCCACCAGCGGAGCGGGCGAGGTTCTTTCCGGCACAGGCAAAGAAAGGTGATCAGCGGAATCGCCAGGCCGGCCGGGCCCTTGCTGAGAATCGACATCGACATGCCCAGAGCGGTGAGCGGGCCGGTTTGTTTCTGAAAACCCAGCATGGCCAGAAGAATGCCGAGGGTGTTGAGCAGATCGGTTTCGGCCAGGGGGGCAAAGCGCCAGAAGCCGAAGGAGGCCAGCAGCAGCAGGGGCGGGGTGCGGGAACCGCCGAGGGCATAGAGACTGTACAGCAGCCCCAGGGCCGCCAGCACAAAGGGCACGCGGGCGCGGGCGGCGGAATCCGTGAGCCGGTCCGGCAGCATCGCGGCGGCGGCGAACCAGTAGGGCAGAGGCGGTTTGCGGTAGCGGGGCTGGTTCTGAAATTCCGGGCGGAGCCAGTCGCCGGACCGCACCATATTGCGGGCACTGATGAGGACGCGCAATTCCTGCTGACGGGCCGGGGGGCGCAGAAACAGGGCCGGCAGCAGAAGCAGCAGCGCCAGGCCGGTAATGACCAGGAGGTCTTTAATCCTGCCCGTAGACATAAATCACCGGGAAAAGGCTGTAGACCGGTGAGAGCCATTCATTCAGTTCGTGATGACGGGTATCATTCGGCGCAAACACAAAGAGAACCCGGATCAGCGGATCGTTTTCCTCCAGGTAGGCCAGCCAGTCGGCCGGTGTTTCGAGGTCCCGGCGCTCCTCCACCAGCCTGGGGGTGCGGGTTTCGTCCCAGAGTTCCTGAATTTCAAACAGAGCGGCCCGGAAGCCCTCCTCTTCGCGGTGCAAATGGATTTCCAGCGGTTGAGAGGGACGACGGCTGCGGTCGCGGAAGCGTTCGGGCGGCGCAAAGGCCTGATAATACAGCTGTCCTGCCACCGGCGGTTCGATGCGGATCTGATCCTCCTGCTGTTCCAGGACCATGAGTTTGTTGGCAAATCCCCTCAAGTCCGCCAGCGTGAGATCCGGTCCGAAATCCGGGGTGACCCAGAACAGGGTGGATTCGGCATCCTGCGCGCTTTCGATCAGACGTTCCAGGGGTTCCGTGTCAGCCGAGGTCAGGCTCAGCCTGTGGTCTTTTTCCGGACGGCGGCGTTCCGCCGGGGTGGGGCGCAGGCGAAGGATCACCGGCTGACCGTGGCGGGTCTCGAGGGCGGGGTTGCGGAGGAACGTTCCGTACACCTGGGTTTTTCCGCCCTGGACGGGGAGATCGAACATCGTGTTGTGCAGGTTGAAGGTGGCCGCGATGCTGTGGGGGCTGAACTGATCTGCGCCGTAGACCTTTTTGCCTTCAATTTGTGGATGCGGGAGCATGGGGGCACCGGTGAACACCCAGGGCATGTCCTCCATGACGGAGCCGTCCGGACGGGTGATCCATTCGTTTACGGGAAGATACCCGGGGGGCAGGTCCTCCTCCAGTTGGAGGATCAGAGAGGCATCCACCGGATCGCCCCGCGGCCAGAGGCGGGGGGCATTCGTGTTCACCGCGCCTCCAGGGCTGAGCCCGATGAACTCCAGGGCTTCGTGCAGCTCACTGGGGGTCACCCAGGTGGTCAGGAGTGCTTCATAATCCTGACCGCTCATGTCGGTGATGACAAAAAATTCCACCGGATCCCCCAGGATCATGCCGGTCATTTCCCCCAGGACCAGCACCTCCCCGAGATCGCGGTCGGCAATCAGAAAGGGCTTGATGAGGATGTGATCGGGTGTTTCGCCGTCCAGCGCGTCCACGAGGGCCGCATGCGCCTCGACGGCGGCCGCCCGGGAGGTGGGATCAAAGCCGTCCGCGGGCTGCGGAATTTCGGATTGAAGAAAAACAAGAAGAATTTGAGAGAGCAGCGTAAACAGGTCGGGAATATTGATCATGGGAAGCTCCGGGGATTAGCGGATGATGCCGATATGTTCGTCGAGATAGCCCAGCAGGCGGTTGCCGTCCACATCCGGCCAGCGGCCTTCGAGCACCGGGGTGCCGGACCAGGCCTCCTGCGGGGGCATTTCCCGGAGAAGCAGGCGGTAGCTGGGCACATCCTTGAGGGTGTCGCGCGGATCGTAGAGCATGGCGTTCTGCACGTATCCCTCCTGAACCAGCTCTTCGATCTGCACCGGCATCCGCCCGAAATCCGAGTAAAAGGTTTTGGTTTGCCGGATGATAATCCGCATCTGCTTCTGGCTGGCGGCAATTTGCGGATCGGCGGAGGCTTCCGACATCGCGGGCAGCAGAATCACAAACATCAGCGGAATTTTCACAATCCAGAAAATCAGGCTGAAGCCGCCCAGCAGGCTGCCGCCCATGGCAAACCCGTAGGGCGTGCCCGAAGGCTTGCGGCGTAGGGTGGCAATCCCCAGAGTCAGCGCTCCCATCGCAGTGAAAATCGCCGGCACACTGAACCCGACCAGCAGCGGGAAGGTGTAGTGGCCATTGATGGTCAGCACCACAAACAGAAACGCAAACAGCAGGGAAATCAGGGCCAGAATCAGAGGCAGGGCCGGAAGGCGGATGGATTTTGAGGTCGTCATGCCGTACATTTGCCCGAAAAACGCGGATTTGCAATGATTAATCCGAGACTTCAGAGCGTATGGGCGCAGTTGACATTCCCCCGCTTCGCCTGCATACAGAGGCCATGCCCGATTCCCTCTACAAACTTCAATCCGACTTCAAACCCTCCGGCGATCAGCCGCAGGCAATTGACGCACTGTGCCGCGGGCTGGATGCGGGTCAGCGTTTTCAGACGCTTGAAGGGGTCACCGGCAGCGGTAAAACCTTCACCATGGCCAACGTGATTGCCCACTGGGGCGGGCCGACGCTGATTATCTCCCACAACAAAACCCTGGCCGCCCAGCTGTATGCGGAAATGAAACAGTTCCTGCCCGAAAACGCGGTCAGCTATTTTGTCAGTTACTTCGATTACTATCAGCCCGAAGCGTACATTCCCACTACCGATACCTTCATTGAAAAAGATTCCAGCATCAATGAGGACATTGAGCGGCTGCGGCTGGCGGCGACCGATGCGCTTCTGAACCGCCGGGACGTGGTGATTATCGCCTCGGTCTCCTGCATCTATGGCCTGGGGTCGCCCGAAGACTATCAGGACATGCTCATCCACCTGCAAGTCGGCGGCAGCCACGACCGGGATCAGCTTTTGGAAAAGCTGGTGACCATTCAGTACACCCGCAACGAGATCGAACGTTCGCCCGGCACCTTCCGGGTGCGCGGGGACACAGTGGAGCTGTATCCCAGCTACAATCAGGAGGGGGTGCGGATCAGCTTCTGGGGCGATGAAATCGAACGCATCCAGCGATTCGATCCGCTAACCGGCGATGCGCTGGAGAATTTTACCGAGATTCACATCAGCCCGGCGCGGCATTTTGTCACCCCCTACCGCAAAATTGAAGAGGCCCTCG
>PXDP01000362.1 GCA_003565035.1 PVC group bacterium
GAAGACCCGGTGGAGTATCAGTTGAAAGGGATCAATCAGGTGCAGACGCATGCGGATGTGGGGCTGACCTTTGCCGCGGGTCTGCGCTCCATTCTGCGTCAGGACCCCGATATTGTGCTGGTGGGAGAGGTGCGTGACTTCGAAACCGCCTCCATCGCCGTGCAGGCCGCGCTCACGGGCCACTTGGTGCTCAGTACCCTGCATACCAACGACGCGCCCGGTGCAGTGGCTCGTCTGCACAACATGGGCATTGAACCCTTTATGATGGCCTCGGCTCTGATTCTCGCACAGGCGCAGCGTCTGTACCGCCGTCTGTGTCCGAGCTGCAAAACGCCGTTTGAACTGACGATTGAGGAGCTGAAAGAAAATCACATCAATGTGGAGAATCTTTCCCTTGAGGGCGGCACTACTTTTCTGCCCGGTAAATGCAACAAGTGCAGCCATTTGGGATACAAGGGCCGGGGAAGTATCATGGAAATCATGGAAATCACCGAACCGGTCCGGGACATGATCCTGAAGAATGCCAACGGAGATGATTTACGGCGGGTGGCGATTCAGCAGGGGATGATCACCCTTCAGCGCGCGGGCATTCACAAAGTGCTGCAGGGCATCACCTCGGTGGACGAGGTGTTGCGGATCACCAACTCAGTCTGATCCGCTTCGGCGCATCAGCGCCAGGGTTTCCACGTGCGTGGTTTGCGGAAACAGGTCAAACCCCTGCACGCGCTCCAGCCGATAGGTGTTTTCGTGGGCGAAGCGGCTCAGATCGCGAGCCAGTGTAGCGGGATTGCAGCTGATGTAAAGAATGCGTGCGGGTTTCAGCTTGTCCCGGATTTGTTTGCAGAGGCGTTTCTCCATGCCGTCACGCGGCGGGTCCACCAGCACGGTGTCCCATGCGGTTTTTGCGAGGCGTGGATCGTCGGGCAGCCCCTGTGAAAGATCGGCGGTGATGAAGCCTTTTCCGTCTCCCGGCACGGTGTCGATGCCCAGCACATTGCGGGCGTGACGGGCGGCGGGAAGGGTGAAGGCCCCGGCGCCGCAGAAAAGATCGAGAAGATTGTCGCAGGATTCTTCCGCCAACCAGTCCATGGCGGTCTGCACCAGTGCCTCGGCCTGCTGATCGTGCACCTGAAAAAAAGCATCCGCACGCAGGGTATGTTCCACCCCCGCAAGGCGCATGGTCAGGCCGGGCTCTCCGAGAATGCAGGTGTAGGGGTCGGTTTTTCGGGGCTGCTGCGACAAACCGGCAATGCGCGGATGAGCGGCGCAGGCCTCCTGGAAGCCTTCCGGAAGCGGGGTGCCCCGGACAAGCACATGCGCGGCGTCCCGGTCTGTTTGACTGCGGAGGGTCAGCCGGTGAATTCCGTGCGGTTTCCGAAAAAAAGGCTTGAGGGCCGCCAGAAGCTCCCGCAGCAGCGCATTGCCCAGCAGACAGTCCTGAATCGGCAGCAGCTCCCAGCCGTTGGTGTAGCCGATTTCCGCGCCCTCCACCTGCAAATCAAGCTTGTTCCGGGTGCCGAATTCTTCCGGCGAGCCCCGGAGACCGCGCCAGTCGAAGTCCTTGAATCCGCCAATCCGCCGGAGCGTCTGCACGATTTTCTCCGCTTTGAAGTCGCACTGGCATGCGTACGGCATTGGCTGAAGCGTACAGCCCGGACAGGTCTCAAAATGCGGGCAGGGGACCGGACGGCGGTCGGGGGACGGCGTCAGCACTTCCCGGAAAATTCCCCGGCGGCCTTTCCGCTCAAACCTCACCGTGTCCCCGGGAACGCAGGGACCGGCAATCCAGATTTTTTCGCCGGAGGCACACTGACCCAGCATCAGCCCGTCGCCGATATCCAGGATTTCGGCGGTTTCCGGAGGGGAGGGGGAGGGAGAGGTTGACATGGGATCGCTTTCCTGCTGACAGATGTAGTTGAAGTCTCTAAGGACTCCATATCCATCTTTTTTGCAAACACAACCCAGGACCCCATCGATGTCATTTGAATCCGGATCTGTCAGTTTTCGTATGTACTATTTGCCCCGTGCGCTGCCGGAACCCGCGGAAGAGGGCTTTTTGCGGCGCGTGGCACCGCCTTTGGACACCCTGCGGGATCAGCCCGTGTACGGCTGGGTAACCGGCCGGTACCTGCTGGACCGTAAGATTGACGAGGTGAACGCCTATTACGGCGGCTGGCTTCGGATGTGTCTGCTGCAGGCGGAACGGAAAATCCCCACCAGTCTGCTCCGCGCCGAAATCATGCAGGAGGAGCTGGTCCGCCTGGCCGTGAGCGGCAATGAATACCTCTCCCGCAAAGAAAAGAGCGAAATCAAGCAGGAAATCTCCGACCGCCTGCTGCCCAACATGCCGCCCACGCTCAAGGGCATGACCTTTGTGCACCGTCCGGGTCAGGGCGAACTGTATGCGGAAACCCTGGCGGAAAAACAGGTGGATGTGTTCGTCAGTTATCTGCGCGAAGCCATTGGGTTTGCTCCGGAAATCATGACGCCCGAAGCGCTGAGCATGCGCATTGGCCGCACCGATTCACGCGACTGGGCTCCGTGCAGCTTTAGCGAGGATGTGGACCCCGAGCGAACCTCGCCGCTGGCGGGGCACGATTTCATGACCTGGCTTTGGTTTCAGGCGGAAATGCATCCCGACCGGGTGCCCATGGCTGACGGCACCGTGGGGGTGATGCTCGAAGGGCCGCTGACCATGGTGATGGAGGGCGGCGGTGCCCACGAAATCAGCCTGCGTAAAGGACAGCCCCTGGTCAGTGCCGAAGCCAAAGCCTGTCTCCAGGCCGGCAAAAAGCTCCGCAAAGCCACGGTTAACCTCGTGTGCGGCGACAAAACCTGGCGTTTCGGACTGGATGGAGAAACCCTGACCGTCCGGGGCCTCAAGCTGATTGCCGGTGAGGGCGTGGCCGATCCCATCAGCCGTTTTCAGGACCGAATGTTTCAAGTCGAAACCATCAAAGATCTCATCCTCGGATTGTACGGTGCCTTCCTGAAAGAGCGGAGCCATTCCGAGACTTGGAGCCACCGGGTCACCGAAATGCGGGACTGGGTCAACAACCGGAACGTCTCCTACTAAGCCATGGGTGAGGCCTTTCTCCAGATTGACGCGCTGAAGGTTACGTTTCCGGGAGGACGGGCCGGGGCCGTTCATGCGGTGCGCGGGGTGTCGATGACCTTGGAGAAGGGGCAGACCCTGGGGCTGGTGGGCGAATCCGGATGCGGCAAGACCACCTTTTCCCGGGCCCTGCTGGGGCTGGTGCCTTTTGAAGGCCGTGTGATGCTGGAGGGGAACCCGCTGGACTGGACGCAAAACCCCAAAGCCCTCCGGAAGCGGATTCAACTGATTTTCCAGGACCCATACGCCTCCCTGAACCCGCGCATGACCATTGAGCAAACCCTGCACGAGCCCCTGTGGGTTCATTTCCGGCTCCCGCGCAGCGGGCGGGTCAGCCGCGTGGCCCGGATCATGGATTTGGCCGGACTGGAGGCCGGAACCCTCGGGAAATATCCGCACGAATTTTCCGGCGGACAGCGCCAGCGCATCGCCATCGCCCGTGCGCTGATTCTGGAACCTGATTTTGTGATTGCCGACGAGCCGGTTTCCGCGCTGGATGTTTCCATTCAGGCGCAGATTCTCAATATGCTGCGGGACATGAAAAACGAGCTGGGCCTCACGATGCTGTTTATCAGTCACGACCTCTCCGTGGTCCGCCACGTCGCCGACCGGGTGGCGGTGATGCGGAGCGGGGAACTCGTGGAGGAGGGCGCAACCCGGGAGGTCCTGTATCAACCTCGGCATCCGTATACCCGCCAGCTGCTGGATGCAATGCCGGTTCTCAATCTTTGATTTGAGAACAGCTCCCGTATCCATGGTGCAAATCCCTCCGGCACGAAACGCTCAAGAGGGGATTTGCTTTCCTGGCAGGCCCGTGGTACGGGGGCTGCATGAGTGATATATTAACGGTGAACGAACTTTTTTTCAGTATCCAGGGCGAAGGCGACCGTGCGGGCTGGCCGTGCATCTTTATCCGTCTGTCGTTTTGCAACCTGCGCTGTGCCTGGTGTGATTCCGAGTACACCTTTTACGAAGGCAAAGAGATGAGCCTCGATGCGGTCATGGATGCTGTATCCGGTTATCCCTGTCGATTGGTGGAAGTCACTGGCGGCGAACCGCTCGCGCAGGCGGGCTGTCTTCCCCTGCTGCGCCGTTTATGTGATGCGGGCTATGAGGTGATGCTGGAAACGTCGGGCAGTCTGGATATTGGCCCGGTGGATCCGAGGGTCCGGCGGATTATGGATTTGAAATGTCCGGGATCCGGCATGGTGGCCCGGAACCGCATGGCGAATCTGGCACTCCTTACGAAACATGACGAGCTGAAATTCGTCATCGCCGACCGTCATGATTACGAATGGGCCAAAGAACTGGTGCTGCGCGAAAACCTGCCTGATCGCTGCCCGGTGCTGTTTTCCCCGGTGTGGGGACGCATCGAATTTCAGGAGCTGGCGGAATGGATACTGGATGACGGACTGCCCGTGCGCCTCCAGTTGCAGTTGCACAAATTTATCTGGGATCCCAACGCCAGAGGCGTTTAAGGGCGGACCTCCAGCGCTTCCCCTGCATCCTCTGCCGTATCTTCTTCAGGTGCATCCTCTGTCGGATCTTCTTCAGGCAGTTCCTCCCCGGACAGTTCCTCCCCGGACAGTTCCTCCACAGGCAGTTCCTCCACGGACAGTTCCGTAATCTGCGCGGTGAGATCGGCCACCTGTTGTTCTTTGGTCTCCAGATGACGGCGGGCATGGGTTAATTCGTTGAGCGTGTCGGTCAGCCGGGCAAGGTTGGCGGTCAGCATCTCCCGGAGTTCAGCGATGTCCGCTTTTTGCTGTTCGGTGGTTTCGACCAGTGCCTGCTTGTCTTCGAGTTCCCGGGTCTGACGGTTCAGGCGGCGGTTGAGTTCAATCACGGTCTCCTCCAACAGGGGGAGTCCGGCGACCTGTTCCTGGAGCGTTTCGATGCGCTGATACGCCTGATCCAGAGCTTCAAAACGCTGGCGGGATTCCGCCGCACAGGTGCTCAGGCGTTCCCGCAGTTCCCCGATTTCGGCTTCGTTGCCTTCCCGGGCCTGCTCCAGCGCCTGCTCGGCGGCGAGTAATTCCGCCCGGAACTGCTGAAGCTGCACCGCGCGGTCCGCATCACGCTCCCGAACGTTGGCCAGCGTTTCGGTCAGTTCCTGATTCTCCGTCTCAAGCGTGTTGGCCCGGTCCTGGAGCAGGTTATTGAACCGCCGCAGATCCTGCAGCTCGCGGGTGGTGTCCTGACTCTGTCGCTCATTTTCACGCTGCAGACGGGTCAGTTCACGCTGATTTTCCTGTAGCTGATCCCGTTGTTGGCCGAGCGTCCGTTCCCGTTCGCGCAGGGCCATCTGCAAATCCAGGTTTCGCCGCTCCACCTCCAGCAGACGCTGGGAGTCTGCAAGGGCTTTTTCTTTGGCTTCAATGTAGAGGCGCTCGAAATGCGTGGTATCCTCAGCATCCGCCTGAATCCGGGACGCCTCCGTCGGCTGGGCGGAGGCCGGAGCGATCTGCTCGAGTTTTGCTTCAACATTTTCAATACGGAATTCGATAATATTGGTGTTGAAGCCCGGATCTTCGGCCTGAATGCCGCGCAGCAGGGTGAGGGCCTGCTCATACAGCGCGGTGGCGGCGGCGGCGTTTCCCTGGTCGGCCTGCTCGTCGCCGTCCATCAGGGCAAGAACCGCCAGGGAAAGCCTGCCTTCCAGAGAGGTCTGCCCGGCGGAAAGGGAACTGTTCAAGAGACAAACGAAGGATAACAGGAGAAGAAATGTTTTCATAGGATCGAAAGGGGGTGCATAGAATCAGTGTACTGTTTAACGAGGGGATTCGGATTGTCACGCGATTTCATCAGAGCCGGAATGCGTGATGCATGGAAAAGGCGGCGGGATGGTGGCGGATTTCCGGAGGATCGCCCCGGGGGCCGCCGATGACTTCGACAATATCAAAGCGGACATGTTCAGGGGGCGGGCTCAGTTTCCGGGCGTAGCGGGCGGCCGCACGGCTGAGGTTGTAGCGCTTTTGGGCGGTTACCGCTTTGCGCGGGGCTTTGAGACCCTCCACGGCACGGGTTTTAACTTCCAGAATCACCAGAATATTTCCGTCGCGTCCCAGCAAATCGATTTCGTCGTGCTTGCCCACCCGCACCCGGCGGCCCAGAATTTTGATTCCGTTGGCTTTGACAAAACGTTCCGCCTCCTTTTCACCCCATTCGCCGAGTTTCAGGTGCGGGGCGCGCCGGGAACGGGTAAAGAACGGGAGAAATTTCATCGCCGGACATCAAAGTTTGAGGCGTTTAAACAGGGGCTCGGGAATCGACCGGATGATGGTCATGATCGCCCGCCAAAAGCCGGGAACATACACGATGTCGGCTTTTCGGCGGGTCATGGCCCGGTGAATCACCCCGCCGGCTTTTTCAGCGGAGACAAACAGCGGTCCTTTGGGAATGTCCCGGGTCATCGGCGTGTCCACAAAGCCCGGCAGCAGGGTGAGCACCCGTATTCCCTTTGGGTAAAGCCGGTTCCGGAGTCCCTGCAGAAAAAAGTTCAGTCCGCCTTTGGCGGCACCGTACACATAGTTGCTCTGCCGTCCCCGCAGGCCGGCCACGGAACTGATCACGGAGATCGTTCCGTGTCCCTGTTGGATCATCCGGTCGGCCACCGCGTGGGCGAGCAGGGCGACAGAAGAGAAGTTAATCTCCAGCGCGCGGCGCAGTGCGGCTGCGTCGGTCTCGGTTTCGGTTTGGTCCGGCAGGGTGCCGTAGGCGATCAGAACATGATCCACGGCGTCGAATTCCTGCCAGGCGGCAACCACGGTTTGACCGAGGGAGGCTTCATTCCCCGCGTCAAAATCCGGGAAAACTGCGGTCTGTTCCGCGCCGCGGACGGTGAGGTCCTGCGCCAGGGCCTCC
>PXDP01000507.1 GCA_003565035.1 PVC group bacterium
ACCGGAAACGAATCAAAGGCCTTGAGAAATTTTCCGCTGCTGTCGCTGTCCACCATGAGAAAATCACAGCCCTCCCAGACGGCCGGGGGAGGAGCCTCCTCCAGGGGGATCAAGTCGATTTTCAATTCCAAATTTTGATAAAGGCACTCGCGGGTCAGCGCATCCGCCAGTCGGCGGAAGCCGGAAAAATAGATATACCCCTTGCCGCAGAAAAGCGCTTTGATCTGCAGGGATCTGAGAATCTGCGTGTATAGGGTTTCCGAAATCGCATAGCGCTTGTTGGGGAGCAGATCCAGCCACTTGTCCTCATGGAGCTGCCGCAAGGCCCGCCAGACCGAATCGCGGCTCAGCTGAAAGTGATCAGACATCTTTCTGACAGGCGGGAGCCGGTCTCCCGGCTTGAGCTGGTTTGCACGGATAAAATGCTGAATCTGAGAATACGCCGCATCCCGCCGTTTCGCATCGGCCTCGATTTTAAGGGGCTTTTCAATGTTGAGGATGGTTTTCATCTTTCGGTCTCTATCACCCCCGCAAACCGATAAAACAAGAAGAAATCTCCACAATGCGAAAGAAATGAAAGACGTCCAATCCGGATTTGTCAGTGATTCCGTCCGTAAAATTCCCCCAGAGGCGTCAGGCTTCCGTCCTCGTTGAAGAGGGCCGAGGTGCCCAGAGCGGGGTTGTCGGGATCGGCCGAGAACCAGGCGTAGCGGTAGATATACGGCCTGCGTTCCAGCTCCGGCAGCACGCGCCGCATGAAATTGAGAATCTCCCGCTGGGAGTGGCGGTTTTCCTCCACCGTCTCCGCCCGCCAGTCACCGACCGCGAATTCGGTGATCCATATGGGACGGCCATACATGCGGTGAATGCGCTCCAGTCGGTTCAGGAAGGCCCCTGCATTTGGAGGTCCGTAGGAGTGCACGGCAATGTAATCAACGCGAAGTCCCCGCTCGTCCACCCCCTCCATAAACGAAATCATCCACTCCCGGTCCGGATGAACCGCGCCGGGACTGACCAGCGGCAGTCCGATCTCCATCAGCAGCGGCCAGTCATCCAGCACCTCCTCCACCGTCCGGTTCGCCTGACGCGCCGCGTCGGGTTCGTTATGCCCCAGCACATATTGGTGCCCGCGGGCCTCTTTCACTCGCTGAAGTAAATCCACGGCCTCCTCAACCCTTCCCTCCCGTCCAAACACCATCGGAATAAACTCAATTCCCTCCGGAACCCCGTCGGGTTCATCCGCCCCCCAGGTGTAAAACCAGACGAGGTTCAGGGCCTGCAGGCGCTCCCGCCAGTCATGCCGGTTCCGCGTGGACAGTCCCAGCCCTTTTTTGGCGCCCCGGGCCGCCCGCTGCGGCGCCTGCACCGCCTCTTCCTCCCGCACCGCATTGGGATCACGATCCCGGCGCCACGCCAGCACAAACTCCCGGTCTCCCGGACTCAGCTGCGCCAGCGGCACCCGGTAGGTTGAAAACCCTCTGCGAAGTACCACATGCTCCGTATCCGCATGAACCAGCTCCGCCTCGATTTGTACGCCCTCCTTGTTTTCCCAGGTGCGGCTCTGCGCCGCCGCGCTGGAAATAACAAGAAACGAAGCGCACCCAATCAGAAAATAACGTGCAAAATACATAGGAAAATAAAGCGGGTTTAACATATTCGGAAAAATATCAGAACTTTATACTTTGACAATCAGACAATTTTCAGACAATATTGATTTCGTCAAGAGTAAAGTACTGTTTCGTTCTGCAAAGTATCATTTTTTAAGAAAAACCAGTCCATGAGTACCCGTCCTACCCGACTCCCTTCTGCAAACCGCATCCTCTACGGTGCGGATTACAATCCCGACCAATGGCTGAATGCGGAGGCGATTCTTGATGAAGATCTCCGGCTGATGCAGGACATCGGCATGACATCCGTTTCCATCGGGATTTTCTCATGGACCGCTTTGGAGCCTCGTCCGGGCGTTTACACCTTTGAGTGGATGGATGCACTGATGGACCGTCTCCATGAAAACGGTCTGAAAGCCTTTCTGGCCACTCCGAGTGGCGCGAAACCCATGTGGCTTTCGGAAACTTATCCGGAAATCCGCAGAGTGAAACCCGACGGCAGGCGTGATCCCTCGGGCGGACGTCACAACCACTGCCCCACCTCCCCGGTGTACCGAACTGCGGTCCAAAGAATCAACCGCGAGCTGGCCCTGCGCTATGGAAAACATCCGGCGCTGGCCCTTTGGCATATTGGCAACGAACTCAACGGCGAATGCCACTGCGATCTTTGCCGCCGCGCCTTTCAGGATTGGCTGCGGGAACGATACGGAAGTCTGGAGGCTCTGAACCTCGCCTGGTGGACCTCCTTCTGGAATCAAACCTTCACCGACTGGTCCCAGATTCCCACACAGAGCCGCTGTATTGATGCCCTGCCCGTGGACTGGCTCCGCTTTGTGAACGACCAGCATGTCTCGTTTTTGGAAAACGAGATGGCCCCTCTCCGGGAACTCACACCGGAGATTCCCTGCACCACCAACATGATGGGAGCACATCCCACTTCCAATTACGCTCAGTGGGCCGGCGTTCTGGACTGTATTTCCAACGACTGTTATCCGCTGTACGACGACCGGGACACAAACGGAAACAAATTCCTCTCCACCGATTTTACCCACAGCCTCATGCGCGGCCTGGCCAAAGGAGATCCCTGGATTCTCATGGAGTGCTCCCCGAGTTCCGTCAACTGGGGAAAAATCAATAAACTCAAGCGGCCCGGCGTGCATGAACTGGAAGTTCTCCAGGCGGTGGCCAACGGAGCGGATGTCATTCATTACTTCCAATGGCGCAAAGGACGGGGCGGATATGAAAAATATCACGGCGCCGTCATGGACCACGAAGGCAGTACCCGCTCCAGAGTGTATCAGGACTGCGCCCGGGTCGGGAAAATTCTTCAGTCCCTTCAGCCCGTTGCGGGTTCGAAAACGAAGCGTGCTCCGGCCGCAATTCTCTATGACTGGGAAAGCCGCTGGGCTCTGAAGGCCTCTGCGGGTCCGAAACAAAGCCGGGAAACAGATCTGCAAATGCGCGCCTGTTCCGAGCAGTTCCGGGCACTCCGACAGGCCGGTGCCGATGTGGATGTGCTCCCGGTCGGCGGCGATTTTTCCCGGTACCGCATGGTGATCACCCCGGCGTTATACTTATTGACTCCGGAAACCGCCGGACGCCTCACCGCCTTTGTGCGGGCCGGCGGCGTCTGGGTTGCATCCTGCCTCACCGGCTATGTCGATGCCAACAACCGCTGCTGGCGGGGAGGATTTCCCGGACCCGAGTTACGCAAAGTCTTCGGACTCTGGAACGAGGAAACCGATTATCTGCATGATGATGAACGGATTCTTCTCAATGGGGAACTGTTCAACGGACTCGAATCCGCAGTCGCCTCGGACATTGTCGAGCATCTCCATGCGGAGGGCGCGGAAGTGCTCGCGGAATACGCTTCTGATTTTTACGCCGGCTCCCCCGCCATTCTGCGCCATGCCCTGGGAGAAGGATGGACCTATTATGTCGGCGCGCGCCTTTCGGAAGACGCACAGCGGGCGTTTTACACCTCCCTGCTCGAAGATCTGAAGATCAAACGGGACACCCTCCCCGAAGGCGTCTTCCGCAAAACCCGCACCGGCCCGGACGGGCCGGTTGAATTCCTGTTTAACTACAACCGCACACCGGTCACGCTCGACACAGGGACTGAAACATACCTCCGGACGGCCACGGGAGAAACCCTGTCCGGACGGTTTCAACTCAAACCGTATGACAGCCTGGTCAAAGGCCTCATATCCACCCCATCCTCTTTAACCCGCCAACCCACAGAGTCTCATGAACACGAAGTCCTCCCCGTTCTCTGCTAAGTCCCGCGGTTTCACGCTGATTGAAATGCTGGTGATCATTGCCATCATTATCATCCTGATCTCGATCGTATCGGTCAGTGTGGGCAGATCCATCCGCAGAGCCCAATCCGTGAAAGCCATGAGCAATGCCCGGCAACTTGGCATCGCAAGTCTGAATTATGCCGTGGATCACCGCGGGAATCTTCTGGGACAGGGGCAATCCCCGCATGACTGGAATGATTCCGTCTACATTTTCCGAAATCTGGCCATGTACCTGGACAGCAGTCTGCCCCCCAACCCACCCCGCGCCCAGGTGGAAAACGCACTGAGGGATATTCTGGATCCTGCCGTGCCCTCCCAATACAATACATACGGCAGTTACCCTTTCACCTGGGCGTTTAATCATATCTTCAATGTCCGGACAGGTCGGAGCAACGAAAACTTGGAAAGCTGGCCAAGCGGCCTTCCACGTCGGCCGCGGAACCTGACGGAATTTGAACATCCCTCCACAACGATTTATGTTGTCAGCGGCCGGTTCCAATTGTCTCCGGACCGGGCCGCGGACGAATCCCGTGTCCACTCGGTTCCTTCCGGTGCAACGATTTTTTATTTCCATGGTCGTGCGGAGAACTCAACGGTTGCACTCTATCTTGACGGAAGCACAAAACTGGTTCCGTTTCCGATTCCGCCCACGCACATTCACCCCCGAACCCGCTGAAACGCAGGACCCGCGGTGTTAAGGCACAGACAAATACTGATCCACCCACGCCGGGGACATCCCGCCCTGAATCAGCGTTTCCCTTAAAACCTTCGGCGGATGACCGGCGGACGCCCAAATCGGCGCCAAGGCCTGAATCGTTTCCCGCACCTCATAGGGATACACCACCCATTTGTCCGTCTCCTCGCCGTAGAATTCCGATTTCATCACCGCCTCAGGCTTCACATGCAGCGAAACACTGGTCACGCTCCTGATTTCAAATGCGCTTAAATATTCCAGCGCCCGCACCAGCGTTTTGCCCGAATCAATGATCTCATCCACCAGCAGCACATTCTTGCCCTTGAAATCCCCGCTGAGTTCCTGAGTGATCTTCAGCTCATGCTGCTGCAAATCCTGATACGACTGAATGCTGAAACTGTAAATCGGCAGATTCAGAAAATCCGACAGCAGCCGCGCCAGCACATGCCCCCCGCGCGCCACCGACAGAATCGTACACGACTCCGGCCGCAAATCCCGCAGCCGGTTCGCCAGCTCGAATCCCATCTCATGCAGTTCCGCCCAGCTCACAAATTTCAGTTCAGGTAAAGAATTCATCCCCAAACGCTAGGCCACAAATCGAAAGATGTCAGAAACATTATCCCGATCACGTAAGAAAAATCACCATAACCTTCAAAATTGTAGCAACTTAATCTTTAAATTACCTGTTATTTTAACGACTCGAGTGGATGAACTGCGATTATATCTTATATCTTTAAATTATTAAATTACCTGTTATTTTAACGAAGTACCAGGTCCCGCCTCAAACCACAAAAAATTCTTTTTTGGTGAAATTTAATGCAGGTTTTGTCGCTTTGGGTTTATACTGCTTCAAATTTGTATGAAACTGCCACACGTTAATCCTGAATCCATCGAGGGAGAGATTGCCGACTGCATGGTCTGGGTCGGAGAGGATCTTGTCCCCCGCCCCTGCTCGGGCTTTGCCTGGAAAAACGGGCGGGTGATGGAAATTCGGGAATCAGGCGGCTCACCGGAAAAGCTCCCTCGGTTTGGCATTCTCCCTGGTCTGGTCAACGCGCATACCCATATTGGCGATTGCTTTCTGACGGAGGCCGCCGTGGCCATGACCCTTGAGGAGGCCTTTTTCCGCCCCGATGGCTACAAGTATAAAGCGCTGGACATGATTTCCGCCGGAAAGCACATTGAACACATGACCCGTTTTCAGCTGGAAATGGCGGCCACAGGAACGCTTGCCCATGCAGATTTTCGCGAACAGGGCGTTGAAGGGGCCCGCCGACTCCGGGAAGCCTCAAACCGCAGCGGCGTACGCTCGTTTATTCTCAGTCAGCTTCAGGACAGTCCGTTTACCGGGGCCGAACTCGACACCGGCACCGCCCCCCTGCCCTCCGCGGCCCGTGAAGAACTGTTAAAGATCATGGAGATCTCGGACGGCTTTTCGGAAAGCACCATGAACGATCTCACGCCCTCCGCCTGGCGCGAAATCCGGGAGATCACCACCACCCATCACCGCGCCCGAGCCGTCCACTGTCTGGAAAACGACGGCTACCGCAGCCTCAGCCTTGCGCGGAGCGGAAAGGGAGACCTGGAACAGGCCTTAACCCTGTATGATCCGGATCTTATTGTGCATCTGACCGTGGCGAATCCGGAGGAAATCGCCCTCCTGGCCGCCTCCGGCAAACCCGCAGTGATCAATCCCCGCGCCAACGCCGCCCTCGGCCTGCCACTTCCGCCCGTGGCTGCCCTGCTCGAGGCCGGCATCCCGCTTTTGCTTGGAACCGACAACGGCATTCTCAACGGACCCGATCTCTTCCGCGAGCTTGACTTCACCTGGCGGCTGGCCCGCAGTCAGCAGGGCGACGGACGCGGCCCGCATCCGCGCGACATCCTGAAAATGGCCACCTCCAATTTCCGGCACACCCCATGGGGCACCGAAATCCCGGGATCGCTCTCCCAGTACATGCCCGCAAATTTCATTGTGATCGATCTGACTGCACCCTGCTTTCAGCACAGTCAGGACCTCACCGCCACCTTGGTCACCCGCACCGCGCCGGAACACATTCTGGCCACCGTGCGCAACGGACGGGTTCTCCATCAACGGGAGCCCCGGCATGACTGAATCCGCATATCCCCTGTTTCCCTTTCAGCCAGCCGGGGCCTGGCACCGATACCGTCAGCAGGACCTTGCCGACCTGGCGCGGCAAAACGCCCTGCCCATCCTGCCCGTTTACACGCCCGTCGAACACAGCCCCGATCTGCCGCCCGACCGGGAGGAGCAGGAATTTGCGCCATGTCTTAAACAAGCGGTTTCGGCAACACCGCCGGACATGCATTTTCCGGTTCTGCCTCCGCTCCGGCATCTGCCGGCTCAGGA
>PXDP01000325.1 GCA_003565035.1 PVC group bacterium
CTGGCGTGGGCATCGGCCACCACAGCCTCATATGCGGGCTGATCACCGGGCAGTACCGCGATGGTGGCGGAAATGGCGCGGAAATAGCTCCAAGCGGCGGCGAGAGTGAAGAGCAGCAGGCCTGAGCGGCGCAAGCGCCCCCATAAGCACGGCTCGCGGTCCATCGGTCCCAATCCCGCCGCCAGAAGCCACCCGGCATAAAGTCCTACTACACAGAAAAGCTTAGTGGGCTGGCGGATCATGCTAAAATAAGGCACTGCAGCGCGGGCCCAGCGGATGGCTCGACCGCTGCGGGGTCCGCCCGAGCCCAGCGAAACGGCAATGGCCATCAGCAGTGCCAAGAAGACCAGTCCCACAGCCAGGGTACGGAGCGCTTCGGAGCGACAGCGGTTATGAAGCAGTCGGGCAAGTGCATGTGCAAGGGCGGCCAGCAGACCAATGAGTGCCGGCAGGCCGAGAAAAACGGTTTCCGCGATGCCGCGGCCCAGCGTCCAGACGGCCCGGCGGTCTGCGGAATAGAGCATGAGTTCGTGCCAAGTACGACCATCGCCCATAAGGGTGTCGGCCAGATAATGCATGCGCCATAGCTGAAATCCAGTGATAAGGGCAAACCCAGTGAACAAGCCCGGTAACAGCCTCAGATAGGCCTTCCAATTGCGCAATGGCGGGGCGGATAAATCCAACAACGTCATGAGGGCAAACCCGGGTATGGCCAGAGTAGTGAGATAAAAGACCTGCAGATCTCCCCAGAATAAAAACAAATAGAAAAGCCCGGTTAGAAAGCCGATACCGATGCCGGGGCGGCGTAGGCATGTGTCAATACTCAGCACCAGCAGCCCCATCCACATCAGGGCGATCCCTGCGGGGCTTCCTCCGAGCAGACTGGCCCAACGGTAAGGGAAGCCCATCATGATGACCAGCCCGAAAGCTCGGCTGCTGGGATCATGGGTAAATCGGCCCAGCCAGGTCCACAGAGCCCAGGCACTGATCCAAGTGGAGAGCCATAGCGTAGTATTCCAAGCACCCGCTTGTGTCGTCACCAAGCGAAGAAGGGCAAATACCACCGAACCCGGTGCAAAAGAACCTGTGAGACGGAAACGCTCGCTGTCGTCCCCGGTGTTGAATTCCCAGACGTTGTGCATCCACGGAATGCGTCCGCTGAACATGTCCGCTACGAGGTCGAAGTGGTATAAAAGCTGCATGTGGTCGCCGGGGATGGACTCACGTACAGACGGTATTTCGTGATTCTGTGCCGAGGAGGGAATTGCGGTCGTCCAGTGTTTCACGAGGGGACGAGTGAGGAGTAGAAACAGCACCAATGAAATCAGTGCCCACCCCAGTCCGTGAAGCCCTGCCTTGCGCATACGGCACAGCCTGTTCGCTCTGTCATTGGTCATATGACAAAGCCCCCAGAAAGAGAATACAGATCCTGAAAAAAAGAGGAGGTCATCAGATGAGGGAATCCGATTATGAATGAAAGATCTTAGTTATTTTCATTTTGCGCAGAAGAACCGGGATTTGGTTTAGTGCAGGATAAACTTACCAGAATACTCTATAGTTAGCAGGGCTGTTTATCCAGGATCTTTAAAGCCCATTCGACACTGGCGCGGGCCTTTTCTTTTTCCTTAGCCACAATCGGCCTCATCCGTTCGCCCAACGCCTGTCGCTGCTCAAAAGCCTCCACAATGGTTCCGGTTAAACGTTCTTCTGTAAGACCTTCAAACGCCAACGACCAGTCCCCCATTCCAATGGAATTCATGAACCCGGCACTCTTGGGATAGGCGTTGATGTTCACCATGGGAGTTCCCACAGACGCACAGAAGATCAAGGTATGAGTCCGTAAGCCGGCATGCACCTCCACGCGAGACAACAGCCCGGTAAGTTCCTGATACGTGTAGTCGTTGTTTCCAACCACATTTACGCGATCGGGATAACGACTCATGGCCGCGCACTCACAGGTAATCGCACGATCCATGATTTGACTGAACACAAATAAAATATCCACGCCCAATTTCTCGATTAATCGATCCGCCGTAGCAGCGATCAGACGGCAGAAGCCTGCCCGGTTCACGGACCCGGTTTGATTAAAATCATCAATGTAGGCATTCACGTTCATACCAATGGTCCCTTTGGAATTGGTGAATAGACCTTCTTTACGAATGATCTCGGCCATCCGCTCAGATGATGGGGGGGATGTGTTCAGCGCACAATCAGCGTGCTGAATGACACGTGGGGGATCAGGGATTAGTCGCTCGACCAATCCGCTGGTTAATTCATCGCGCGTAATGACAAGCGGCGCAGCCGCCATGACCCGGCGAAGGGCCTGAATCCCGTGCTCTCGTTCTACAGGGCCGATGCTGCAATTATACAGGACCAGGGGTATTCCCTTACGGCGGCAACGTGGCGCAATCCGGGAGATCATGTTCAAATTGTTGACGAAAGGATTATTGAATTTGCGGTCAAAGAGAATGTTGTCCACGATTAGCACAAGATCCGTTTGGGTCATAGCCCGGTAAAGCGGAAGTCCAAAATTCTTCAGGGCCAGATTCCATGGCAGCATTCCCATAGGTTGAATAGGGTGATGCCCGAAATGACGTCGCAGGAAATCAGGATTCAGGGTGGGAATTTTAAAGCGCAGATCATCGCGTTTAAGCGCAAAATCATCTAGCAGATTACCAAGAATGGCGTTGTCACCTGCGTTGCGTCCGGAATTATTTCCAAGTACGGTTATCGTTTTCATCGGGGTCCTTTCATCCATTTCTGTTGCACATACCAGTCGGCGGTTTCCCGTATGCCTTCTGCATTGCTATGCACAGGCCGGTAACCGAGTACACGGCGCATTTTACTGACATCGAAATCGCGATCCTTTGAGTAGAATGCCACGCGCCGCCGATAAAGAGGTGGCTCGATCTTGAGTGGCTTACAAATCCCTTCACACATATCAGCAAGGAGGAAAAACGGACCGATCGGCAATCTAAGGATTCGCATTTTGACTCCGAAATGGTCCGCAACGATCCGGGCGATATCGGCAACAGGAATCGGCTCATCCCCGCCACAAATGATCGCCTCACCCTGTGCCTCCGGCTTGGTGGCCGAGATCAGAAAGCAATTAGTCAAATCGTCCACATGCACAAGGTGATACATACACTTACCGTTTCCCAAGAGTGGAAATATCGGGCGAACGGCCATTTTAAACAACTTCAACAGGCGACGATCTCCAGGCCCATATATGGCGGCAGGCCGGATTATTGTGTAATCCAAGCCAGGCTGATCTGCAGCAAATCCGCGCAACCATTCCTCGGCCTCCAGCTTTGTACGTTGATAATCGTCGCCAGGTGCATAGGGCGAAGCTTCGGAACCAGGCGGATTTTCAACATGGCCATGCACGCCAAATGTTGAGATATGCACATAGCGTTTAAAATCCGGATTTTTCATCACGGACTGCGCAATGATTTGCGTACTGCGTACATGAACATTCCAGTAATCTTGATACCCCCCTTTCGCTTCACGGAAAGCCGCCGCCACATGAAACACATACTGCTGCCCCTCCAACGCCTGCTGCATAACGTCCTCATCAAATACATCACCCCGGATCCATTCAATATCCAGATCCTGCAACGCATCCAGGTTCGAACTTTCCCGGGCTATCGCCCGAACACGCAGCCCTGCGGCCACGAGCTTACGCGTCAAGACACTACCTGTGAAACCACTGGCTCCGGTCACGAAAACCGGAGTTTGAGCCGGAATCTTGCACCATTCATTTGTCATTATTTTCTCCTCTGTCATCACGACGTTGTGCCAGCACATAATCGTAGCAGGCCGCTAACCGATCGCAATGATGTTCAAACGTAAATTGTCGAGTATACATCGCCCGGGCGGCCGTACCAAGTGTGCGCCGCATATTTTCGTCACGAACCAGATCTAAGAGCCTGCTCGCAAAAACAGCAGCATTAGAATCCACCAAACACGCTATATTTTCATCCAAAATCAGGCGATGCGCAGGTACATCCGTCGCCAAGATCGCACGTCCAGCCTTCATGTAGTCCAGAACTTTAAGCGGCGTATTTAAACCTGATTTCCTCAAAGAAAGCAGAATATCCGAAGCCGCCAAATACGTGGGGAGTGTTTCCGGTTCAACGCGGCCCACAAACGTAACGGAATCCGACACCTGCATAGCCGCCAATGCTTGGCGCCGATCTTCAATCTCCTGAGGGGCACCGCCTATAATCACGAATTTGACATCAGGACATTGGCGCGCAACGATGGGGATGGCCGCAAATAGAAGGTCAATGCCCTGATAAACAGCGAAAGATCCCACGTATGTCACGACCGTCTGCTGAGACAGGGTTGTAAACCGCCCACGTAGGCTTTCGGCAGCGTCCACTTTGGGTTCCTGCTGTGACGAAGGGATATCAGGAATGTGAAAGGTACGCGTTTTTACGCCCATCATCTTTACCTGTTCCACAAGCCCGGGTCCTGTACCAATCACCGCATCCGCTAATCGAGAGGAAAAGTGCTCGACCCTCGCATACAGGCGTAAGAACAAATTTTTAGCCCACCCGGCACGGTAAGAGGAAGGATCGGAATGTTTTTCAAAAATAGAGGCTGTCTTGAAATACCTCGCGAGTAAAACAGCGATCAGACCGCCTTCCTCAACCCCATGAATCACGAGGTATTTGTTTTTGCGGCATAATCGGAAAGCTTTAATCAACAAGAAAACATCGAAATAAACTTTTCTAAGCGATGGCCCAATGGGCACAGTCTTTAGTTTAAATGGATTCCATACTCGATAAAGAGTCACCCCTTCAATCGGCTCATCCGCACCGACAGGAAACGTCAGTAAATCTACTTGATATCCCGCTGTAACCAGGGCCAGCAAGTTAAATTTTACGCGAATAGGCGATCCCCGCCATTCAAAAAAAGGCTGCGGGGAAATAAACAAAACATGTGGAGGAGCGGACATGGTAGTTCGGGAATCAATTACACGATCTTTGAGCGGAGTGAGCCTGTTACAGGTGGAAACGGGAGAAGTGGGTGGTGTCCTATAGAAGATAGCAAGTAGCAGTCAAGGTGAATCAGCCCCAGACATTCCCCATCACACGGCTGTTTTTTGGGGGCCAGAGCTTCTTCGTCAGACAGCGTAGCATCATTCTGAAATTCCTGTGGTTTAGGTGGTTCCGATCCGTCATGGGAACCTCTTCGCCGGTATGAACATACAAATGCAGAGCCAGGCTTCTCAGGAGCATCAGGTGGCTCAAGACATTTCGATTCCGACACCGTGTGGCACCCGATCTTATGCGTTGTAAGTTTCCCCCACGTTTCGCCCCAGTAAGGCCTCAGGTATGGGATGACTCTAAAAATAAAGCTAAATTATCTTGCACAGCCTGCACTTTATTGCCATTTACGGAAAAAATTTTCACGCTTACAAAACTATGGTCTCATATCAACAAAATGCCGTATCAAAAGCGGTCTGGCCCTGGACTGTCGCGCAGAATGCGCAGCCGCAGAACATCCCGTCAAAACAAATGGCCTTTGTAGGTTTTCTGGTGGCCAGCAGCATCGCCGCATTGATCTTTTTCAAAAAACCGGACCACCGTGTGTTCAGCTACGTGATCCAAGGCATAGCCTCCTTTATATTGCTGAGCGCCCTGTTTTGCCCCCCGGCATATATCGCTATTCACAGAGGACTTTCAGCCTTCGGCCGTTGGGTGGGTTTGGTAATGAGCTATCTGCTTTTAGTCCCGTTTTTTTTTCTGGTTTTCCCCTTCATGCGTTTCCTCCAGCTTGTATCGGGTAAAGATCCGTTGAGCCGGAAATTCCCCGCTGATGCGCAAAGCTGCTGGAGAGACCGAACCACCACCACCGACAGAGAATATCTCACGAGGCAGGGATAATGAATATCCTCGGTATCAGTGCCTTTTATCACGACTCTGCGGCGGTCCTGCTGCGCGACGGGGAAATCATCGCTGCTGCACAGGAAGAAAGGTTTACCCGTAAAAAACATGACTTTTCGTTCCCGGTCAACGCGGTTACCTACTGTCTGGCCGAAGCCGGACTGGGGCCGGACGATCTCGATGCGGTGGCTTTTTACGACAAACCGATTGCGAAATTCGCCCGCATCATGGAGACCTATTTCAGCGTGGCACCCAAAGGTCTAAAATCGTTTATGATGGCGGTGCCCTTGTGGATGCGACAAAAGCTGTGGACTCCCTACCAGATTGACAAAGCGCTTCACGGAGTCGGCATTACCACTCCCAAAAAAATGTTTTTTCCGGAGCACCATGAATCTCATGCCGCCAGTGCTTTCTACCCCTCTCCCTATCAGGAGGCCGCGATCCTCACACTGGACGGAGTTGGTGAGTGGGCCACCAGCACCATCGGTGTCGGCGAGGGGAATCAGCTTACCATTCTCAAAGAGCTGCATTTCCCCCATTCAATCGGTCTGCTTTATTCGGCTTTTACGTACTTTACCGGTTTCAGAGTGAACTCCGGTGAATATAAACTCATGGGACTCGCACCCTACGGTGAGCCGACCTATGTGGAAACCATATACGAACACCTGCTTGATGTGAAAGAAGACGGCAGTTTCCGAATGAATATGGACTACTTCGGGTATGTAGATGGGCTGCGGATGACTAACGCCAAGTTTGCTGACCTGTTTGGCGGCCCGGAACGCCAACCGGAATCGCAGATCACCCGCAGGGAAATGGACCTTGCAAAATCCATTCAAGTGGTAACCGAAGACATCGTTTTAAAAATGGCGCACTATGCGCACAAGCTAACCGGCAAAGAAAACCTATGCCTGGCGGGCGGGGTTGCCTTGAACTGTGTATCCAATGGCCGTCTCGTCAAAGAAGGGCCGTTTAAAAATATCTGGGTGCAACCCGCCAGCGGGGATGCCGGGGGGGCACTGGGTTGCGCTCAGATGGTATGGCATACCTACTATGACAAACCGCGACAAA